>CAOKUK010000005.1 GCA_948472595.1 uncultured Eubacterium sp. | reverse complement strand
CGAGAGTGTGACTGGAGTTCAGACGTGTGCTCTTCCGATCTAGACCTGGTGGCATCCGGGTCAGAGCAGGTATCCGACGGCTCACAGGCTCTCTCCCAAGGCGCAACGGAGCAGGCGTCTGCAGTAGAAGAGCTGGCGACCACCATAACAGGCATCTCGAACCAGGTAAAGGAAACAGCCGACAATGCCTCTACGGCAAAAGACCAGTCCAGCACAGCTGGCGATGAAGCGGCTGAATGCAACCAGCAGATGGAGAACATGATGGCTGCCATGGAAGAAATCACAGATAAGTCCAACGAGATTGGCAACATTATCAAGACAATTGAGGACATTGCTTTCCAGACGAACATTTTGGCCCTTAACGCAGCTGTGGAAGCATCCAGGGCAGGCATTGCAGGCAAAGGATTTGCCGTGGTGGCAGATGAAGTGCGGAACCTTGCCAGCAAGAGCTCTGCAGCCTCTAAGGACACTGCGGAATTAATTGAAAGCTCCATCAAGGCTGTGGCCCGCGGCACGCAGATTGCCAACTCTACGGCACAATCCTTAGCAAAGGTAGTCGATCAGGTGCGCATGGCTTCCTCCAATGTGGAGCAAATTGCAGACGCAGCTGTGGAACAGGCAAGCGCCATCGAGCAGGTAACGGTTGGCATCAACCAGATTTCCAGCGTGGTGCAGACCAACTCCGCAACGGCGGAGGAGAGCGCGGCTACCAGCGAAGAGCTTTCCAGCCAGGCTGAAATCCTGAAGAACCTCGTGGCGAAATTCACCCTCCGGGAAGAATATGCCCATAGCAACATCAATATGGGGGACAGCTTTGGCAGCACCTCTCATTATGGGACGATAGATTTGGATTAAGCCTCGACAGGCTTTGCCCAAATGCGGCATGCCAGCCATCCCTATAGGGGCAGAGGCATTGCAAGGGGCAAAATATCCATACATACGGCAATCACACACTGCGCAAAATGACAGTAACGCTGCCGCAGAGGGCATAAGGCTCAATTTAAGCCAATATGCTCCCTGCGGCAGTTTTTTGTCAGCGTCTTGGATGCTTAATCCTTCGCTTGCTCCCCCTAATGGAATGCCCGATTCCGCATGCCCAGCAAAATCTTCTTCTCCATCCTGCTGACCTGCACTTGGCTGATGCCCAGCTCTTTCGCCACTTGCATCTGGGTCTTGTCCTTAAAATACCGAAGCTCTATCAAATGGCGCTCCGTCTCCCCAAGCTCCCCTAGGAGCTGCTCTAACAGCATATGATTTAGGAGCGCCTCATGGCCGTCCCTTTCTTGGGGCAGCCGATCTGCCAGGCAGACCTCCTTGCCGTCACTGGGCGCATAGGACTGGTCAATGGACTCCACCTCCCCATTTGCCTCCAACGCCATGACAATTTCCTCCCGGGGCAGGCCTGTCTCCTGGGAAAGCTCCTGCAAGGTGGGCTCCCGCCCCAAAGATGACTGCAGCCTTTCCCTTGCCTGCTTCATCTTTGCGCCGCTTTCCTTCAGGCTCCTGCTTACCTTAATCATGCCGTCGTCCCTTAGGAAGCGCTTGATTTCCCCGGTAATCATTGGGACTGCATAGGTAGAGAGCCGCACATCGAAGGACAGGTCAAATTTATCAATGGCCTTCATCAGCCCGATGCTCCCCACCTGGAACAAATCCTCCAGCTCATAGCCCCGGTTGGCAAAGCGGTGCGCAATGCTCCATACCAAGCCCATGTTCTTCCGCACCAATTCATCCCGGGCTCCCTTATCCCCCTCCTTCGCCTCTAACAGGAGCATCCGCATCTGCGCCTGCCTCATCCCCTCTGGATTTTCCAACTGCCTCACCCTCCCTTCTTAAGCGCTACTCCACGCAGCCTTCCCCAATCGCCTTGCGCATGGTCACACAGGTTCCCTTCCATGGCTCAGACGCCACCTCCACCTCATCCATGAAAGCTTCCATAAACGCAAAGCCCATGCCAGAACGCTCCAGCTCCGGCTTGGTGGTAAACAACGGCTCCCGGGCCAACGCAATGTCTTTAATCCCCATCCCTGTGTCCGTGACAGAAATCTCCACCACCCTGCCCTTTATGCTGCACTGAATCCAGATATGCCCCTCTTTTTGCTCATACCCATGGATAATGCAGTTTGTCACCGCCTCGCTGACAGCCGTCTTTATGTCCGCCAGCTCGTCCACCGTAGGGTTCAGCTCCGCCACAAATGCGCCTACCGCCACCCTGGCAAACCCTTCATTGGCCGATATCGCCAGAAATTCCATCTTCATCTCATTCCGAAACCCTTCCATCAATGCTCCCTCCTCTCATTCCACTTCAAGAATCTTCTTAAGCCCCGACAGACGGAAAATCCTGTCAAGCTGGCTGTTCAGGTTCACGGCCTTCACATAGCCGCCGGAAAAGCGCACATTCTTGCACCGGCCAATGATAACGCCAATCCCCGAGCTGTCCATAAACCTGGTATCGGCAAAATCAAAAATCAGGCTGCGCACCGGATACTTTAAAATCAGCCCATCCGCCTCCTCCTTGATAAATTCCGCCTGGTGGTGGTCCAATTCCTCTGGCATACGCAGAACCAGGCATCCATACTCTTTCTCAAACCGATGTTCCATCATTGCCTCCAATCTCCTCTATTTTTAGCCACAAAAAAGACACCATAAGATTTTATGATGTCTTCCGTACCTCTAAGCAGCTTAACCTCGCACATTTGGCTGGCGCATCTTGCCAACGCCTATGGCTGGGACTGCTGCTCAAATTCATTCAAGTATTGCTGGGACCGGGCTGCCCGCTGGGTGCCTGGGTGCAGCTCCACCATCCGCTGGTAGTATTTTTGGGCATTTGCGATATCCCCTGTCTCCCGATAGCAGTTCGCCAGGTAATAGATGGCGTACCCATCGTTGTAATCTTCTTCCGCCGCCACCACCTTCTCCAAGCCCGCAAGGGCTTCCGCAAAGTTCTGCGCCTTATAGAGCTCATCTGCCTGCTTATACACCACCTCTGTATACTGCTCGTCCACCTGCGCCTTCAGCGTGTTAAAGCTGGCTCTGGCCTGCGCCCCCAGCAGGTTGATATCAATCTCTTCCATCATGTCCCCTGCGCCCTGGATATTCTGCTGGGCATAAGCCTCATAGACTTTTAGGAATGTCTCGTAATTGTCCACCACCTTCTGGGCGTCCGTGGACTCCTTCTTCATTTCCTCAATCTGGCTCTCCAGCTTCTCAATCTGGCCCTCCAGGCTCTTGATTTCCTGGTTGCGCTCCGTAAGGGAATCGCTGGCCTCCACCTCTGCCTTCTTGACGTCCCGCACCTGATCCTGCCGCATGGCAGGAAGCACCAAAAACCAGACAATCGCCATGCCAATCCCCACGCCCAGCACCAAGTTCAGGATAATGGTAAGGGGGGTGAAATCCCGGATATTTGTGGGCTGGATGATGGTGTCATTGCCGCTCTTGTAAGAGGTGGCCTTCCGCTTCTTCTCTTTCTTGGGCGCCTTCCCGGAATGGTTTTCCTCACCCATCATCAAATTCGCCTCCCGCAGGTAGCGCAGGGTGACGACATTGCTGGCGTCAATATCCGCCGCAGCCCTAAGCTCCTTCCTGGCCTGTCCATATTTGCCCGCTTCCATATAAAGCAGCGCCAGCAGCTGGTATCCCTTTACCAGCTTCGGGTTGATGGTAAGCACCTTCTTCAGCTGGATAATGGCCAGGTCATGGCTCCCCTGCTGGCAGTACTGCAAGGCCTGGTTGTATTTCTTGATGGTCTGGTTGATTGTGCCAAGGCGGGAGCGGTTGGACTGGATTTCCTCCAAGTAATGCTCCGCTAAATTGCCCTTGGGCTGGAGGCTGCGGCTGATGACCCACTCGCTCAAGGCGTCCACGGCCTCGCCCATTTCAAAATAAACCAAGCCCAGCAGGTTCCTGGCCGGAATATTGCCTTTATGGTAGCGCAGGCTCTTCCGCAAGGACTGGGCTGCGCCGGATAGGTCGCGCACCTTTGCCTTTTCCAATCCATCATTGTACAATGCGTTGGACATAGAGATAATTTTATTATAAGAATTCATGGGGGTTCCTTCCTAAATGATCTATGGTTTCCATACAGCGTAAATCAATCCTTTTGCCCTATGCGAATGCGGGTTACCGCTGCTTCCTGGCCTCTTTAAAAATTTCCTGCATAATATCCGTCATGTCCGTCAAGTCCCTGTCATATATGGCGTCCTCCGCCTCCTCCACCTCCAGGCTGGGCTTAAACCGCTTCAATTCCTCTTCAAAATCAATCATCCTGCATACCTCCTGCAATTCGTTCCAATTCACCAATCAAATACAGCGACCCTGCGCAAAATAGAGCCTGTCCCTTTTTCCGCGCCTCCTGCGCATAAGCGAATGCGGATTCGACGTCCTCTATCTCCGTTATCTTCACAAGCTGCGGCGCCCCTTTTTCTGCCATGGCCATGCGGAAAGCCTCCGCCAATTCCCCACACCGCACCCCCCGGGAGCCGGGGACAGCCGTCACGACAATCTCCTCCCATTTGCCGCCCTCTAAAAGCCTTCTGGCCGCACAGGCGTAATCTTTCTCTTTCACCATGGAGAACAGCAGTATGGAAGGCTCCTTTGCCATGTGCCCCACGGCCTCTAAAAACCGTTCCATCCCTGCCGGGTTATGGGCTCCGTCCAGGAATACGCCTGGCCGCACCTGCTGCATCCGCCCTTTCCATTCCACCTGAGCCATGCCCTTTTTTATGGCTTCCCAGGGAATGCCGGGAAGGCTCTCCAAAGCCTGCAGCGCCACCGCTGCATTCTGCGCCTGATAGGGCGCCCCAAAGGGGATTTCCACTTCCCTAACATCATAACCAGTATCATAAAAAAAATCAATCTTTTTTCCTGTGATTAAGAAAATTTTAATGTTCTTAAGATTTACAGGAAAACGGGGGCAGCCTAAAGCCTCTGCCCGCCTTTCAATCACTTCATTTGCCTCAGGGACGGAAGCGTCATACACCACCGGAACCCCAGGCTTTAAGATGCCGGCTTTTTCCGCCGCAATCTCCCCTATGGTATCCCCCAAAATCTCTGTATGCTCTAGGGAAATGGAGGTAAGCACGGTCAAAAGCGGCCGCTTCACCACATTGGTGGCGTCCAGCCTCCCGCCCAGCCCTGTCTCCAGCACGGCGTACTCCACTTGGCTGCGGGCGAAGATGACCATGCCCATGGCAAAGATATATTCAAAAAATGTGGGGTGGGGCAGGCCTCGCCCAGCCAGCGCCGCCACCGCCTGATCCACACGGATGGCCGCATCCACAAAATCCTCCTGGCTGCAGGGGCGAAGCCTGCCGCCATCTCGGCTGCCCTTGCCGTTCCCCGGCTCCTGGCCAGGCACAGCCCCCCCTATGCAGAAGCGCTCCTCCATGCGCACCAAATGCGGGGACGTGAACAACGCAACTTTCTTGCCGGCTGCCTGGAGCGCACTGGCAAGGAAAGCGCACACGCTGCCTTTCCCATTGCTGCCTGCCACATGGATGACCCGAAAGCGTTCTTGCGGGTTCCCCAGCTCATCCAAAAGCGCCCGGGTATGCTCCAACGGGTTTTTCGTCGTAAAACGGGGGATTTCCAAAATCCGCTCCACCGTACGGCGGTACTGCCCTGCCAATTGCCTTTCCTCCGTCTCCTGGCGGCGTCCCTCCGCCGCCTGCCTGTATCCGCTCATCTCCATCGCCACCTCTTTTGTCTCGGAATCTTATCCATTATAATATAGAAAAGCCCCAGAATCCAGAGTTATTTTGGGAAAAAATAGATTTTTGCACGACAGGAACTGACAAAACCCCGCATAGGGAGGCTATTTCCTTTTAAACAGGAACACCGGAAGCGGCGGATGGTTCCCCCGGTTCGAATACCGACTCTCAATCACCGTCACCTCCCTAGGCGGAAGATTCCTTATATATTCCAATAGGCAATTTTTTTCCTCAAACCCGGTATCCCCGCCGCTATAAATGCATAGGCTCATCATCCCGCCGCATTTTAAGGCGGCCAACCCCTTCGACAAGGCGGCCAGGCTGGTCTTCGGCGCTGTGGCAATGGAATGATCCCCGCCCGGCAAGTAGCCGAAGTTAAAGCAAATCACATCCACGCTCCCCTTTTCCACATAACGATCCATATTTTCATGGCCATCCAATATGAGCCTGGCTCTGCCTGCATGCCCCGCCTGCTCCAGCCGCTTCCTTGTAGCCTCTATGGCGCAAGCCTGGATGTCAAACGCAAGCACTTGCCCCTCATCCCCCGCCAGACCGCAGAGGAATGCCGTATCCTTCCCATTCCCCATGGTCGCATCCACATACAAGCCTCCCTGCGGCGCCCGTATGCGGATAATCTCATGGCACCAATCCGTGACCTGTGACGGTTCCATCTAATCCTCCCTCTTTTTCAGCTCCTATACATCCTGCTTCATCTGCAGCCTGACAAGAAAACCATGCTCAGACAGCCCAAAATCATATAAAAACATCGATATTTAACCGCTTGGGTGCATTGCATCAAATTCACCCGCATTTTCATACCACTTCGCCTGCTCCCGGAACATTGCCGCATAATGTCCATTCCTCTCCATCAATCCATCATGGGATCCCACATCGTCAATCTTTCCCTCTCTCATTACAATGATACGATCCGCAATCTGCGCCGCTCCAATGCGGTGGGTCACAATGACAGCCGTCTTCCCTTCCGATAACTCTGCAAATTTACGATATACCCTAGTCTCCTCTATCGGGTCGATAGCCAATGTAGGCTCATCCAGAGCGATAAGCATATGCCTCCGATACAATCCCCTCGCAGACGCCACCCGCTGCCACTGGCCGCCAGAAATGTCTGACCCGCCGAACTCCCGGGAGAGCATAGTCTCTAATCCATCTGGGAAGGCATCCCCTTCCAAATCCACGTCCGCATCCTGACAAGCCTGCTCTACCGTTCCCTCTGTATCCCGCCTGGACTGGCCGAATGGATTTTTCTTTCCCTTTTCCGCTGGGAAATTACTGCTAATCGCCACATTCTCCCGCAGCGTCATGCGGTATTTCTGGAATTTCTGGAACACTGCCGAACACTCCGCCCTTGCCTGCCAGCTGCCAGCATCCCTGGTATCCATCCCATGCAGCAGAACCTTACCCTCTGTCGGTTGGTAAATCCCCAACATCAGCTTCACCAATGTGGTCTTGCCGCTGCCATTTTCCCCTACCACTGCCACGGTCTCCCCTTGGGGGATCTCACAGCTAACCCCGGAGATGGCAAGGCGCTCCGCACCTGGGTAGCGAAATGAAACTTGTTCCAAGCGGATGGGAAACGGCACACCAGGCTCCTCACAACGCCTACAATCCCAACCATAAAGAAAACAGCCCACCAGACCTGCATAAACAGCACAGCCAGGAACCCCGCAGCATGAACAGCCAGCCCCAGAAGATTCAGGCACGACAAAAACCCCTGTTCCACCTTCTTGTCTGGCTTAGCTTTCACCAGTCCAATCAAATCCCATTCCCAATGCCCTGCCGCAGCAAGCTTGCCACTACCGCGCCGCAATGCTCCACCAAAATTGTCAGCGCAAGGATTGCGACCGGGAATGCCAGCCCCTCTAAACTGCCGCTTCCCTGAGTCAGCCCCATTGCGCCGTCTAGAAAGGCAGCGGTAGCATAAATCTGCACTACCGGCAAGGCCCGCATGCAAAACAGGAGCAGAATCCGCAGCACAGCGCACACCGGCGCACAGCGGATAGGGAGACATAAAGGGGTGTGCCATCTGTATTTTTTTATTTCCATAAGCATTGGCGCCTCCTCTCTTTCATGTTTCACGTAATCTTCGAATCCTTTGGCCAATTTGAATATCCAAAGTGTTCCGTTTCAAAAGATAGCATGTTGACTACAAAATATTATTATTTTCCCTAAACAGCAATATTTTTTACTGAACCCATTAAGTTTCTCATTTTTCTCTATCATACATCCATTTTATCCAATATAAGTTTAAAATTCTACAATTTCCGCAAATTTTATGTCATTTGTAATTTTTTATGTTATTTTAATTCTAAAGGCACACACTTGCAAACATGGAGAATCCTATGAATCGAAAACGAATAATCACTGCCCTCCTCCTAATCATACTGCTTTCTATCATGCCCATAATTTCTGTGGTCATGATGTACCATATTACATTGTGTGATACATTGTCTAAAATAGACAGCGGGTGCTTTGGCGATATGAATTTTCTGTACAAAATACCAAGTGCAGCCACAATGCAGGAAATAGCAGAGAAAGTGGCAAGCCTGCCCGGCAGGGCTGCTGTTTATGCAGAAGAAACAAGCGATGGATTTACGAAAAAAGAATTTCATATTATCGGCATCATAGGCTATGAAGAAGAAACCCTTCCTGCATAAAGCAGGCGGGAAGCAGAAGAACTATCTCTGACACAGAATTATGGCTTGTCGGAGGCAATATCAAAAAACGCCTACAAAATGACAGGAAAATACCTGCTGTATGTAGGCATTTCCATAGCTGTCAGCACAGCTTTCTGTATGGCAGAATTTTCAGGATACCTCCATTCCCTAGCCGTAGGCTATGCCATCTCCATACCGATCATGCTGCTAATCCCCCATTAACGGAGGCAATCAAATCATGAGATATTTATCCCGGTTTTGGGCGAGGCATAAAAGCGCTTATGCCATTCTTATCCTGCTAATTGGCGTTTCCAGTACCTAGCGGCAGGAACAGCAGCCCCGCAGGGCATAGGATATGGAGCGATAACCGACAGGGCGGCGGGATAGTCAACGCTTATCACCGCCGCCCTGTTTTTGTATTTCATTAATCCGAGAAATAGAATTATACTATTTACTTCTATTTCTCAAAAACAACAAAACCACATTCATAAGGATGGTCACAATACACACTTTCTTTTTTGTCGGTGTGGAATAATAAGATTTTCAGAGCAATTAAAAAATCTCCACCACCCGAAAGAATCATTACTTCTGCCAAGAAAAATAGCAGTAATTGATTTGTCAACACTGCAACTACCGCAACCCCACCCCCTAAGACTAATGTGGGCATAACAATCCCTATCAAATATTTCCACTTTTTCAATGGTTCCGAGCAAGTGCAGTATGGAGAAAAACTACTCCAAATGATTCCAAAATCAATCGAATGAAAATGGTTCTTCGCAAAAATCCCCCAAGTGATGCCATGTATTAACTCATGTAAAATGGTTAGACACAGGATTAGCAAAAATGCCACTACAGCAAGTCCCAAAGAAATCCCCTCTAAATCAAACCCATTCACACTATGGTAAATCCAAAAGGTGAATGCCATAAATGGCAACATACTTAAAGGACCTAAATAATTCGCTTGTCTGATATTGATAATCATATTCTTCGTTTTATATCCATTTTGTTGCATTTCAGAATTGAATTTTTCAAAATTATCTTTACGTTTCAATTCTTTTTCTGTTAATTTTCTCTTGTCTTTCTCCATACTTAATTCCTCCGAATCGAATTTGTCGAGATGGAAAAATATTATACCATAATCAACTGAGAAAAGCAATCTGCACTTTGCTCCCGTTCCCGCCGCTGTTCTATTACAAGAAAATCATTGCCTCCGCTAACAATATATATAAAATGAGAATCTTTTGCACATTCAAGAAATTTATTATCGTCAGGGTCAAGGCTTCATTATACTTCATCTGCCATTATAATCTATTTTTAGGCAGATTTGCAATCTGTTTGCATATGCCCCAAAAATGCATGAAAAAGCTGCCGCACGAACCAAAACCTCTCGTGCGGCAGCCTTTTTGTCTCATTTGCATTGGAGCCCATCTCATTTCTTCGTGGTCACGGATTTCACCTTGGACCAGCCAGAAAACAGCGTCGCATCCTTTCCCGCAATCTTGACGTTTTTGTAAGTGCGGATGCGGATGTAGTATTTCTTCTTGGCCTTCAGCTTTGCCACGCTGTGGGAGGCCAATTTCTTGTTTATGGAAAGGGTGCTGGTCGTCTTCTTCGTAAATTTGCTGCTGGTGGAGTACTGGATTTGGTAACCGCTTATCTCCGTTGCCTGCTTCTTCCATTTCATGGCAAAGACCTTGGATTTCCCCGTTACCTTGGAAATAGACGTCCCCTTTGGGTTAATGGTGAATGACTGCTGCACCTTCCCGCTGTAATTCCCCTTGAATTGGACGGTCACATCATAGCTGCCCACTTTCTTCCTGCCGGATGGATAGGAAACCGTATAGTCCGTCCCTTCTTTCAGGCTTTGGTTGTTATTGTCCGTCACCTTTACGCTAGGGGTCTTCACGCTGCCATTATACGTATAGGAAGTGGCTGACAGAGCAACGCTTTTCACCCTGGCAATCCCCGTCTCCATCCTGCTGTCGCAGCGGCTGCACTGCTGGATAATGCTGCCGTCCTTCTGGGCAGTGGCCTTCTGGATGCTTGTCTCATAATGATGCCCTAATGACGCCATGGGCTCTGTGTATGTGCTGTCGCAGATTACACAAGTATAGCGCTTCTCTCCTTGAGCCGTGCAGGTTGGCTCTAACAGCACCTCCTGCTTGCTGTAATTGTGGACCGGCTCTTGGGTGTAATAATATGCCATTCCCTGCTCCCTCGCATAATTTGCGGCATAGCTTCCATGGATGACGCCCAGCCCCAAATCCTTGTGGCAGCCGCCGAAGGCCTCGTATCCAATGCTTGCTACCTTCTGGGGCAGAATAACTGACTTTAAGCTCCGGCATTCCAGAAATGCGAACCGCCCAATTCTCTCCATCGTCTCAGGGAGGCTGATAGATGCTAATGCTTCACAGGATTGGAAAGCCAAATCGCCCATCTCTGCCAGGCCTTCCGGCAATGTGAGAGAGGATAAACGCACGCAGCCGCTAAAGGCCTCGTTCCCAATGGAGACAACCCCATCCGGGATGGAAATGGCCGCCAGCAGCTGGCAGGACTGGAAGGCCCTGTCGCCGATTTTCGTAATCCCTGAAGGCAGCGTAACCCGAGAAAGGCGGATGCAGTTTTGGAATGCGCCTTCACCAATTCCGCCGCCCTGCAGCACACCCTCTTCTGCCTGTGGCGTTGCTGCCGCCAAAGCCACCTCTGTCAGGGACAGGCAGTTTTGGAATGCGCCGCTTCCAATAGCGGCAATGCCTTGAGGAATCTCCACCTTCTGTAAGGTAAAATGATTGGCAAAAGCTTTTGCGCCGATGGCTGTGACCTTCTTCCCATCCACCTGGGAGGGAATGGAAACCTCCGTGTCCTTGCCTGTGTATTTTGTAATCTCTAGCTCATTGCCCTCTAAATTCCGAAGCTCATAATACTGGATAGATGGGTTATCGGGATTGTCCGGATTGTCCGGGTTATCCGGGTTGTCTGGATTGTCCGGGTTATCCGGATTGTCCGGATTGTCCGGGTTATCCGGATTATCCGGGTTGTCTGGATTATCCGGATTATCCGGGTTGTCTGGATTGTCTGGGTTATCCGGATTATCCGGGTTGTCTGGATTGTCCGGATTATCGGGATTATCCGGGTTATCCGGGTTGTCTGGGTTATCCGGGTTATCTGGGTTGCTTGGAATCTCCTCCCTGGAATAGTAGTACTTTATATTTTTTTCTTTGGCATAATTTTCCGCATAGCTGGCTTCCTCCCCTTCAGCAGGCTTCTCCACAAGGATGGACAAACCTGGGATAAGCTCCAGGCTTTCCCCAATGCTTGTGACGCTCTTTGGCAAGGCAATAATCTTTAAGGATGCGCCGCAGCCCAGAAGGGAATTCTGCCCTATGTTCACAACGCCTGCCGGGATTTCCATGTCCGCTCTCCCAGGAGGGCAAATCAGCGCCGTATCCTTGGCCTTAATGAGCAGGAAGCCATCCTGGGACGCATAGGCGCTATTTTCTTCCGCCACTTCAATCTCCGTAAGTGCGCTGCAGCCTTGGAATGCAAAGGAGCCGATTTGCTGCACGCTGCCCGATATGGCCACCTCTTTCAGCCCTTTGCAGTTTTGAAAGGCAGACGCCCCGATTTCCGTCAGATTTTCCCCTAAGGTGACCTTGGCCAGGGTCTCGCATTGCGCAAAGCCATTCGGGGCAATCCGGCTGACCTTAACGCCTTCTATCTCATCTGGGATTGTCAGCTCCACATAGGATTCCTCTGGGTCTGCTGCCACCTCCCATGTGCCGTCCTCCAACTTGGAGGCTGCCAGCTTTGCAGGCGCTTCGCCTTCCTCTTCCCCGGAAATGTTCTCCTGCGCATATGCCATCCTTTGCGGCAGGCCGGAGCATGCCAGCGCCAGCGCCATCCCCCAACACAACAACCTCTTAAACTTCATTTCTTTTCCTCCTCTATCCCGTCCCGCAAGCGGCGGGCTTTATTTCTTTGTAGTAACAGATTTCACTTTAGACCAGCTGGAGTAAAGCGTGGTGTCTTTCCCTGAAACCTTGACATTCTTAAAAGTGCGTATCCGGATGTAATATTTCTTTTTTGCCTTCAGCTTGGACACGCTCTTTGACACAGCTTTCTTGCTGCCCAAAATGCTGGATGTGGTCTTCTTCGTAAACTTCTTGCTGGTGGAATACTGTATCTCATAGCTGGAAATCTGGCTGGCCTGCTTCTTCCATTTCACAGAAAAGCCACTCTTCTTGGCGGTCACTTTGGAAATGGAGGTGCCTTTGGGGAAAATGGTAAAGACTGCCTGCAATGTCCCGCTGTAATTCCCCATAAAACGGACAGTTACCGTATATTTCCCCGGATTCTTCCTGCCAGAAGGATAGGATACGGAATAATCCCTGCCTTCTGAAAGCTTCTGCCCCAGGCTGTCTGTCACGGATACCCCGGGCTTTTGGGTCTTGCCATTATAGGTGTACTCTGTTTTAGACAGGGACATGCCTTTGATTGCCGCAATCCTTGTCTCTATCTTATCGCCGCAGGCGGCGCACTGCCGGATGACGCTGCCCTCCTTCTGCGGCTCTGCTTTTATCACGCTGGTCTGGTAGGAATGCCCCTTTGCCGCAATCGGCTCCCGATAGGATTCCTCGCAGATGGCGCAGGTGTAAAGCATCTCCCCTGCCTGGGTGCAGGACGGCTCTTTCACAACCTGCGAAATATAATTATGAGCGCATGCCCTGGTATAACGGTATTCCATGCCCTGCTCTTTCGCATATTCCCTTGCATAGCTGCCTGGAACCACGCCCAACACCAGGTTCCTTGGGCATCCCTCAAATGCGCCGTACCCAATGGAAGCCAGCCCCTCTGGAAGGGCGATGTATGACAGGCTTGCGCATTCCAAAAAGGCAAGCCTCCCGATAGAAGCCAAGCTGTCCGGCAGCGTAAGCTCCTCCAGCCTGCTGCAGCCCTGGAACGCCAAACTCCCTACCTCCGTTACCTGATTAGGCAAGGCAAGCCTAGAAAGGTTCTGGCAGCCGCCAAAGGCTTCCCGGCCAATGGCAGCCAAGCTGTCTGGCAGCTGGGCTTCCCGCAGGCTGCCGCAGCCTTGGAACGCCAAGCTCCCAAGAGAAGTTATCCCTTCTGGCAAAGCAACGCGCGCCAGCCGGATGCAATTTTGGAATGCGCCTTCCCCTACCATGCCGGCGCCTTCCCCTTCTTCTGCCAATGATACAGCTGCCTGCCCGCTCACTTCTGTCAGGGAGATGCAATTTCGGAATGCTTCTTTGCCAATGTAAGCAAGGCCTTGCGGAATCTCCACTTTCTCCAAATCATATCGGTTCGCAAAAGCCCGCTCCCCGATTCCGGCCACTTCCCTTTCCCCTGTGCCAGAAACAGCCGGCAGCTTCGAGGGGATGGACAGCTCCGTCTTATCGCCCTGATACCCTGTAATCTCCAAAGTGCCGTCCCCAAGCTCCCGATAAAGGAAATCCTGCCCCTCTATCGGCTCATCCGGGCCTGGACCCGGCTGCTCGCCGCCTGCATAGCGGTAGGGAATCTCATGCTCTTTGGCATAAGCTTCCGCATAACTGTCCTTATCCACAATCATCAGCTTCACATATTCTTTGCTCAGATTCTTTATCTCCTCCACACTGGCCGGGACGGTGATGGTCTCCCTAGGGATTGGCGCGCCAGATTCCGGCTCTACGTGGAAAAACGCCCCCGACTCAATCTTAAGCGTGCCCTCTGGGATAATCGGCTCCATCCTGCCGCCGGGGCACTCCACAAATGCGTCCCCTTCTACGGCATACACCATGCCGTCTTTGGAATAGAAATCCGGATGCCCTTCCTCTATCACAATGTCCATAAGCCCGCTGCAGAAAGAAAGCGTATTCCATATGGCATGGAACTGCCCAGCCTGGACGCCTTTGTGAATTTGGATTTCCTCCAGGGAAACGGCATTGTCCAAAGCATCCACCCCAATCTCCACCACGCTCTTAGGAATGGCATAGCTTCCGCTTACCTTTGACGGGACATAAACCAGCTTTGTCATTGCCTTATTATATAAAATGCCATCCTGTGCGGCAAACTCCTGGTTGCCCGCATCAACCGTAATGCGCTCCAAATTGCTGCACAAGCTGAAAATCTTCCTGTCACAGCCTTTGGCATTGGCCGGCAGGTTCACTTCCCGGAAGGAATTGCATTTGCGGAAAGCCTCTGGGCCAATGTCAGCCAGACTGTCCGGCAGCTTGATTTCTGCCAGGCCGCTGCAGCTGTCAAATGCCATGTCTCCAATCTCTAACAAGCCTTCCGGCAATGTGACTGACGTCAAGCCGCCGCAGCCCTGCAGCCCATTGTCAGCGATAACCGTAACTGTCCCTGGCAGCTGCAATGCGCCTTCTTTTTTCGCCGGGCAGCAGAGCAATTTCGTCTTGTCCTTGTTATACAGGACTCCGTCAATGCATTGATAGTCCAAATCATCCTCTGCAATGGAAATGCGCTCCAAGCTATAGCACTCCATAAAGGGACTCCGATCCCCTACAATCAGAACCCCCCGGGGCAAAGCCATTTCCTTCAAGGAAGCGCATCCCCGGAAGCTGTCATCGTACATCTTCTCCAGCCCTTCCGGCAGCGCCGCCTCCGCAAGCCCCAAACACCCGTTGAATGCGCCGCTCCTGATTTCAAGAAGCCCCTTGGGAAGCTTCACTTCCTTCAAGCCTTCGCAGCCGGAAAATGCAGAGTTCCCAATGATTGCGATGCCTTCAGACAGCACCACCTCGGTAATGTCAGAACGCCCCTGAAAAGCCATAAAGCCAATCTGGGAAACCGGGTTCCCTCCTAAGGCAGAAGGCACCGTCACCTCTTTTGCCTCCCCTGTGTACCCTGTAATCTCCAGGCTGCCATCGGAGAGCTTCTTATAATCAAAGCCATCGATATTGCCCGTCTCCTCTTCGCTGGCCCCTGTATTCCGATATTCTATCCCATGCTCTATGGCATAGGTTTCTGCATAGCTGCCTTTTGGCACAATCATGACAAAAGGCTTTCCCCATTTCTCCAAGTCCCCTTCTATCTCCCTCACGCTAGCCGGAAAGGTCACGGTCTCGCGCACTGCGCTGACCAGCGCAAACTCTGCCACCGTATGGGTGCCATCCGGTATCACGGCGTTTATTATCCCGGCAGGACACGTCCGCAGGCGATCGCGGGAATCAAACAGCATATTGCCCTTGGACTTGACATCAGTATTGCTGGCATCCACAGAGATTTCCAGCAAGGAATCGCAATTCACAAAATAATTCTCGTAGCTGCTTCCAATCTCCAGCCTGGCCGGAATCCGAATGGAGGATACCTTCCGGCACCCAAAAAAGGCTTCATACCGAATCTTCCGGACGGATTCCGGTATCTCAAAGCTCCCGCCCTTCCCGCTGGGAAAACAAATCAGCTCTGTCATTTCCTTATTATAGATGACGTTGTCCTGGCATGCATAATGGGGGTTTTCCCCATCCAAAGCGATAGACTCTAAGCTCCCGCAATCGGAAAAAGGATTGCCGTAGGAAATCTCCGCCGATTTCGGCAAAGAAATCCGCACAAGGCTCTCGCAGCCTTGGAAGGCATTCCCGCCAATCTGAGTAAGGCCGTCCGGCAGCGTAATCTCCGTCAGGCCTGCGCAGCTTTTCAATGCACAGTCCTCTATGGCCTTAACTGTCTCCGGGACAGCCAGGCTGCCGCTTTTCGCCCTGGAACAGAACAGCAGCGTCTCCGCCTGCTTGTCGTACAACACGCCATCCGCATACATGTAATTCGGGTCATCCTGCGCCAGGACGATTTCCGCTAAGCTGTCGCAGTCATAAAACGGGTTGCCTCCAAATTGGATGCCATAAGGCAAGGTAAGCTTCCTCAAAGACGCACATTCCTGGAATGCGCCAGATTCTATGCGGCTCACCGCCTTCCCTTCCACCTGGGCGGGAATGGCAAGCTCTGTGCTGGATATGTCTTTTACCTTTTCCACAATCAGCGTGCCATCCTCCAATTCCTGATACTGGAACATGGCGTCTTCGACTGCCG
Organism: uncultured Eubacterium sp.; assembly: GCA_948472595.1. Lineage (GTDB taxonomy): Bacteria > Bacillota > Clostridia > Lachnospirales > Lachnospiraceae > Petralouisia. Next base: position 10,748 of record CAOKUK010000005.1, on the reverse strand, counting down.
CCAGCCCCTGAACCCCCTCCTGTTCAGACACAAGGCTTTCCTGGGCTGAAAGCCCCTGCGCATAGGCCAGGCTCCCAGGAAGGGCAGAGCCTGCAAGCGCCGCTGACAAACCCCAACATAACAACCTTCTATATTCCATCATCTTCCTCCTCTTAATCGCTATTTTGCGCCTTCATAGTTACAGTTACCTCTATTTTATGGCAATCCTAAGTTAATTTCAAGTCTTTTCCCATTTTCGGCAAAAAACCCGTTGCCACCTGGTTCCTGACAGCCACCCACGGCAAAGACCCCGAACAGAATTGCGGCCAATTTACATATCGTCATACCCAGCCGCTTCCTAAAGGAGGCTTCGGAGAGGCTTTTTATCTTATAGAAAATTTTAAGGCGGAAGAAGCCTGCACAGCCCTGCTGTGCCGCTTTCTTCCGCCCTGTCCTCTGCCAAAATTATCCTACTGTCTTGATAATCAGTATCTTATCCCCTCCCTTCAGATTCTCTGAGGACAGCTGATTCGTCCGCACAATCTCCTGGATGGTGGTGAAATTCTCTTTGGCAATGTCCCAGAGCCGATCCCCATCCTTGGCAATATACCCAATAATGCCTGGGCGGCTCTGTAAATCTTCCATATCGAAAGGCTCCCGCTCCACCTCCGCAATCTTTTTCACCTTTTGCTGCTCAAACACAATGCAGTCAAGGCTCAGCACGGCCTTCACTTCCACCTGGCTGCTGTCCGCCAAGACTGTGGTAAGCTGGTCAATCCCTGCCTGCAGGTGGTACCGGCAGGAATCATGGATGCCGGGCGCCTCAATCAAATAATGGAAAGGCAGGCTGTCCTTGATAGAGGCCACGGGCATACGGTCGTCTGCCGTAATGTACAAGACGCCCATCTGGAGGGTTCCCTCCACCTGGATGCCCCCTTCCACAATCTCCGCCTGCTCCACCACCACATTCCCTTCGCTGGCGCAGATTTGCAAGATTGGCTCCTGAGCCTTGTCAATAGACATTTTCTCCGCCACCTTGCATTTTGACCCATTGTGCAGCAGAAGCTTCTCAAACACGGCGTCCTGGTACACAGGGGACAGCTTCTCATTGGTGGCGTACAGATCCTTCACCATGCTGCCCTCCTCCTCCGTGAAAATCTGGATTTCTAAGTCCAGAACCAGCTCCAAATGGAGCATCCGCTCCTCCCCGTCGTAATCCGGCTTGGCCTCCAGCTCCAGCCCAGCAATGTCATAGGACACATCGCAGGCCATGTCCTCCCGGCAGCCACTGCAGTCAATCATGCCAGAAAAGGGCAGGGCCGTCTCCATCCATTGGAAATGCTCCTCTTCCCCCTCGCCCTCGTATAGGACAAATACCAAGGCTTCCCCTTTGACGCCAAGCTGCCCTTCCAAAAGGCGCATCTCCACGCCCCGCAGCTGGACGCTTTTCCAGAGAATCTGGCGTATATTAGGCTTGTTAGAGGGCAGCATGATTTCCTCCTTGAAACGGAAGGTATCTTTCTTGGCCTGGAACAGCTCCATGACAGACAAGGCGTCCTCTAAAAGCTGCACATTCCCTTCCGCCTCCACCCCTACTACGACCTCCTCATCGTATACTTGGTCGATTTCCGCCTCAAGGGACACCAAAGCCTTGACGCTCAGCTTCCGGGAATTGATGATTCCGATGGACAGATCCTCCATTTCCCATTTCAGCCTGGCTGCGTCATATTCATTGGCGCCGTCAATGGCCAGGCTCTCCTGAAAGGGGATTTCCCCGCTCATGCTGCTGATTTTCCCATCCTCTTGGTCGCTGCGGTACAGAAGGGAGAACCGCAGCACTCCCTTGAGCCATACATGGTCTTGGGTGATGGTGGTCTCGTCCAAGCTGATTTCCCCTTTGTCCAAGATAATCCGAACGAGATCCGGCCTTGTATCCGGCACATTGAAGTCGTCATCTAAGGTAATCTGGGTGACGGCTTTTCCCTTTTCGCGGTTCATATGTATGTACTTTTTCATTAATTCCACAATAAAAACGCTCCCATCCTGAATATTTCTACATTCTATTCAAGATAAAAGCGTTTTATTCTTAACCTATTGAAACATTCCCATGATAATAAAAATCAGCACAGCTTCATCCGTATGTCCCTCGTCAATACATCGGCGTAGCTGAATGAAAGCAACTGCGGTGGATTTTTCTCGTCCTCGTCATCAACCAAAATGGTAAACACGGACGGATAGGCTCCCTTAATAATCCCTTCCTGAATGTCAACCCTGTTGCGGCCTCTGTCTAATTGGATCATGACCTTGCTGCCAAGCTGTCCCAAAACAGATGCGCGCACCTTGCTAATGTCTGCCTGTTGTAACGCCATTCGAACCACCTCATTTCACTTTTATAAGGAATGCTGCCATTCCAGCTTTTAACAATTACATAGTACTAGTATATCACTGCGCTAAAGCATTGTCAAAGAAATTTTCCCTATTTGCTATTCTTAGGCAAGGCGGTCTTCCTTGATACCATCACCTGCTCCTCCAAGCAGGAAAAGATATCCTCCACCTCTTTCTTGTTCATCTTAGGCGTCAGCAGGCTGACGACCGGCACGACCACAAGCCCCAGCACCATGGCAATGGCCCCTGCATTGATGGGGGATGCGATATAGGAAAAGAACATATTGGACACCGTAATCCCTATCCCGCAGGCAAAGCTTGCCCAAACAGCTGCGCAGGTGACGCCTTTCCAATACAGCCCATACAGGAATGGAGCCAAAAACGCGCCGGCCAGAGCCCCCCAGGAAATCCCCATCAGCTGGGCGATGAACTGGGCGATGGATTTCGGCGGGAACAACGCCAGCACAACGGAGCACACAATAAAGAACACTAACAAAACCCGCATGCACAGAAGCTGCTTCTTCTCGCTCATCTTCTTGATGATGTTGTCCTTCAAGAAATCCAAAGTCAAGGTGGAGCTTGAAGTCAGCACCAGGGAAGACAGGGTGGACATGGAAGCCGAGAGCACCAGCACAATCACAACCCCTACCAAAATATCCGGCAAGGTGGACAGCATGGATGGGATAATCGCATCGTAAATCACGCTCCCATCTTCCCGGTGAATGGCCGGCGTGTCAAAAAGCCTTCCAAAACCGCCCAGGAAATAGCACCCCCCCGAAACGATAATCGCAAAAAATGTGGAAATAATCGTCCCTGTCTGGATGGATTTCTCATCCTTAATCGCATAGAACTTATGTATCATCTGCGGCAGGCCCCATGTCCCCAGGGAGGTCAGTATGATAACGCCTAACAGGTTCCATGGGTCTGGGCCGAAGAAGGAGATAAACGCCCCTTTTTGCCCCATTGTCACTGCCACGTCGCTTTCCAGTTCAGAAAGGGAGCCAAGGGCTTGGATGAATCCCCCCTGGCCGCTCAGAACAGCCGCAATGACAGCCACAATCCCTGCCAGCATCACGATTCCCTGAATAAAATCATTGATGGCCGTCGCCATGTAGCCGCCCAAAATCACGTAAACGCAGGTCAGCACCGCCATGACGATGACGCAGATTTCGTACGGGATATCAAAGGCCATGCCGAACAGGCGGGAAAGGCCATTGTATACGGAGGCTGTGTATGGGATTAAAAATATGAAGGAAATGGCAGACGCCGCAATCCTAAGGGCATTGCTCCTATAGCGCTTTCCAAAATAGTCCGGCATGGTGGCGGCGGACAGGTGGTTGCTCATGATTCTGGTACGGCGTCCTAAGATTACCCAGGCCAGCAGGGAACCGATAAATGCGTTCCCGATTCCAATCCAAGTGGAGGATATGCCATATTTATAGCCGAACTGGCCTGCATATCCTACGAAAACCACAGCCGAGAAATAGGACGTGCCATAGGCGAAGGCCGTCAGCCAAGGACCTACGCTGCGGTTTCCCAACACAAAATCATTGACATTTGTAGCGTGCTTTCTGGAGTATAGGCCTACTCCGACCATTACCGCAAAGAATATAAGCAAAAATATTATTTTAACAAACATATGTAACCTCCTTTTTCTGTGGGCGCCTGTATTTTTGTAAAAGGCGCCTATTGTTTTAAAGTAATGTTTTTTGTCATGCGTTTTTTAGCAACATATTTTTATGGAAATAGCTTTGGCACTTTTACAATTCAACGCTTTGTTGTGTTAAAGTCCCAGGGCGCAACTAGGGAATAGAACGAGGGCAATCAGGAGCCTGGAATATTTATTTCAATCCACACTCCTGCGGTAGCCTCCCAAAATCAGCGTCCCGGAGTGAGCCATCCAGGATGCCTCCCATATCCCTTGCTTAAGAGATTCCCAAAAGCCTCCCTGCATTCTCCCCCAATATCCCATCCACGATTTCTTTCCCCAGCCCCATGGACTTAAGGTGCGCCTTCGATTCCTTCTGGCCGCTCCAAGGGCTGTCGGTGGCGAATAGGACCTTCTTTGCCCCATGCTTCTTCAGAATCCTCAAAAACGCCTCGTCTTCAATAAAGCCAAAGGTATAAGCTGTGTCCAAGTAGACATCCTGGCCTGCCAAAAGCTCCTCCACTTCCTCCCAAAGCCCAAACCCGCCATAATGCGCCAGCACCATTTTCTGCGGCTTCACTTGATCGACCACCTTTCGGATGCGCTCTACGGTACAGCGAACATGATTCGGAAATCCAATATCTATCCCCGCATGGACCACGGACACCAGCCCCAGCTCTGCAGCATAGGACAGAATCCGCATATACTTCAAATCGTCAAAATACGTCTCCTGATAATCCGGATGGAGCTTGATGCCCAAAAGCCCCATATTGCGGATAGCGCGCAGCTCGGCTTTATAATCTGGCGCATCCGGGTGGATGCCGCCAAAGGACAGGAGGCGGGGGCGGCTTCCTTCGTACTTCTCGTTCATTTGCTGGGCAAAACGGTTGACCGTGGCGAATTGCTCCGGCCTGGTCACTACGGGAAGAACCACAGAAAGACCCACGCCTGCCTCTTCCATAGAACGCACCAGGCTTTCTTCCCTGCCATCCGTAAAGGCTTTGACATGGGCAATATTCTCTAATTTTTCAATTGTCCTGGCTGCAATTTTTTCTGGAAAAATATGTGTGTGGAAATCTATTGTCATTTTCTTACCCCTCAAAGCCTTTTAGAAATGCTTTTTGGTTGATTTCCACGGTCTTGGGTGGAACAGTTCTCCCAATCACGTCAAGCCACGCTTCCTTGGAGAAATCCATATGCTTGGCTGCCATGCCCAGCACGATGATGTTGAACACCTTGGAATTGCCCAGCTTTTTGGCCTCCTCCATGGCATTGATTTTGTATAGGGTATGCTCTTTTTCCAAGTCCTCCAGAATATGCTCCGGGTATTTGGCAGCCCCTGTCACCACTGTGATGGGCTCAATCCTCTGCTCGTTGACCACCAAGGCGCCGCCCTTTTTCAGGAAATGGGCGTAGCGCAGCGCCTCTAATTTCTCAAAGGCAATCAGCACGTCTGCCTGGCCTTCCTCTACGATTGGCTCTGCCACGCTTTCCCCATAGCGCACGAAGGTAACTACGCTTCCTCCCCGTTGGGCCATGCCGTGGACCTCCGACAATTTCACGTCATACCCGGCTTCTAAGGTAATGCCGCCTAGGATGCGGCTGGTCAGGAGCGTTCCCTGGCCGCCAACGCCTACAATCATAATATTCTTTGTCATGTCTGCCTCCATTTATACTCTGCAGTCCCTGGCCATTCCGCCTGGGCTATGGCACAGGGGACTGCCTTTCTTTTTCTTTCATCTATTTCTTTTCCACCCGTTCGATGGCGCTGAATTTACAAATCTGCATGCACAAGCCGCATCCATTGCACATGGTATCGTCAATGGCTATGCCCCCATCCTTTTCCATGGTCAACGCAGGGCATCCAAGCTTTAGGCACAGGCCGCATTTCTTACATGCTTCTTTTACAGGCCTGCATTTATAAGGAAATACATTTCCCTTTAGGAGGACGCAGGGGGACTGAGCGATTATGACGGAAACGGCGTCCCTTGCCACCTCTTCTTTTACCGTCTGCTCCAGCTTCTGGGTGTCAAAGGCGTCTACCTCTATGACATGGGAAATGCCCATGGCCTTGCAGAGATGGTAAATGCTGATGGCAGGCACAATCTCCCCTTTCAGCGTCTTGCCTGTGGCAGCGTGGTCCTGATGGCCCGTCATGCCAGTAGTGGAATTATCCAAGATGATTACCGTCCCCGTGCCCTGGTTATAGGCCATATTCATTAGGGAATTGACGCCAGTGTGCATAAAGGTGGAGTCGCCAATGACCGCAACCCAGTTCTTGATATACTCCTTGCCCTTGGCCTTCTCCATGCCGTGGAGGGTGGAAATGCTAGAACCCATGCAAATAGTAGTGTCTATCACATTCAATGGGGGCACGGCGCCTAACGTGTAGCAGCCAATGTCGCCGGCTGCATGGATGTTCAGGCGGCGCAGCACAGAGTAGACGCTCCTGTGAGGGCAGCCGGGACAGAGGATGGGCGGCCTGGCCGGAACCTGGGCGGGCGCCTTTACTTCTACAGGCTCATGGAGGACTTTTTCACGAATCATATTGGCAGAATACTCGCCCTGCACAGTGAAAATCTCCTTGCCAATGGCCTCAATGCCCCAAGATTTCACCTGCTCTTCGATGACTGGCTCCAGCTCCTCGAATATGTATAGCTTCTCTACCTTAGAGGCAAATTCTTCAATCAGCCTGCGAGGCAGGGGGTGCACCATGCCAAGCTTCAGCACAGAGGCGTTGGGACAGGCCTCTTTGACATACTGGTAAGGGATGCCGCTGGTGATAAAGCCGATGGATGGGTCGTTGTACTCTGCATGGTTGATAGGGAATGCGCAGCCGTCCTCTGCCATGGCCTTCATCCTCTGCTCCACATAGACGTGGCGGCCGATAGCGTTTGCCGGCATCATCACGTATTTTCCAGGGTCGCGCTTGTAAGGCTTATCCTCTGGCTCTATGCGCTCCTCCAAGGTGACTGCGCCCTGGGAATGAGCTAGGCGCGTAGTCGTGCGGACAATCACGGGGGTGTCGTATCTCTCACTCAGCTCATAGGCGAATTTCACAAAGTCCTTGGCTTCCTGGCTGTCAGAGGGCTCTAAGACAGGCACCAGGGCAGCCCTGGCCACGCACCGGGTATCCTGCTCATTCTGGGAGCTGTACAGGCCGGGGTCATCGGCAGCCACAAGGACCAAGCCTCCGTTCACGCCGCTGTATGAAATTGTATACAAAGGGTCGCTGGCCACATTCACGCCTACATGCTTCATGGAAGCCATGGCGCGCACGCCGCTGATGGACGCACCGATGGCCACCTCAGTGGCTACCTTCTCATTGGGGGACCACTCTGCGTATATGTCGTCGTACAAGGCCATATTTTCACTGATTTCCGTGCTGGGCGTGCCTGGGTAGGCGGCAGACACCTTCACGCCTGCCTCATATGCGCCCCTGGCAATCGCCTCGTTTCCCAACATGATTTTTTTCTCCATGTTTTCCTCCTTTATATGGGTTGCATCATAATATCCAAAATTTATGAAACAATATCCTTAAAAATTGGCACTTCACCTATTTTACCATAAATCCTTCGTTTATTCTACAGCAAAATGCATCTTTTTATTAACTTTTTAAAGCATTAAAGCTAAAAACTGGAAGAGGGGCAAAAAAAGAGAAGGCCAAGGACACCCTATTGCGTCCCTTGCCTTCTCTCTAACTCTAAGCCTTATTGAAAATCACTGTGCGGTTCCGCACGGACATGGCAGGCTCTCCCATCCCCTTATTTTTTCGCAAACTTGGTTCGGAAAATATACCACAACGCTCCTGTGAGGCATACAGAGGAATACCCGCCGCAGATAATGCCCGCCATCAGCGGAAGGGCGAATTCCTTAATGGAGGTCACGCCCAGGATAAAAATCATGAACACCATGATAAAGGTGGTCAGGGAGGTATTGATACTCCTAGACAACGTCTGGGTGATGCTCTGGTTCACTACTTCCTTCAGCGCTTCCGGATCCTTCTTGCGCGACCCGCCCAAGTTCTCGCGGATACGGTCGAAGATAACAATGGTCGCATTGATGGAGTAACCTACAATGGTCAACATACATGCGATAAAGGTATTGCCAACGGAAATCCTCACCAGGGCATAGAATGCCAGCACAACCAGCACGTCATGGATCAAGGCGATGACTGCGCCCCCTGCGAAACGGATATCCTTAAACCGGAACCAGATGTAAATCAGCATGCAGATGGTGGCGATAATCACTGCCCAAACGGCGTCGGACTTCATCTCGGAGCTTACGGTGGAGCTGATGTTCTCTGCCGTAATGCCATCTTCGCTTACGCCAAACTTGTCCACCATCGCCTGGTTCAGGGACTCCCTCTCCGCCAGCTCTAAGGACCTGGTCTTAATAACCACCTGGTTCGTCCCTTCAATTTTCTGTGTCTGCACATTGCCGTCCTTCGTAATCTCTTCCACTACGGGAACGATTTTCGAATCAATGTCGGCAATGGAATATTCTTCGTTAAATGTCACGGTTGTGGATGTTCCGCCTACAAAGTCCAGGCTGTAGTTTAGGATATTGCCATCCTTAGCAGCATGGATGCCCATCCCTACGAACCCTGCCACAATCACCACCAGGGAAATAGCGAAGCAGATATTGCGCTTCCCAAGGAAATTTATGGTCTTGCGCTCCTTGGTGGCGCCGTAGAACTTGGCGTCCTTAAGGCCCAGGGCATAGAAACATTTCATCAGCCAGCGGGTCACCACCAATGCCGTGAACATGGAAAGCACGATACCAATGCCCAATGTGTAGGCAAAGCCCTTCACTGTACCGGAGCCTCGGATGCCCAGCACGATAGCCGCAATCAACGTGGTGATATTGCCATCCACAATGGCGGACAGGGCTTTTTCGTACCCTATCTTCATGGCGGCGCTTACGGACTTGCCGGCGCCAATCTCCTCCCGGATTCGGGCAAAGATAATGACATTGGCATCTACCGCCATACCGATGGACAGGATAATACCTGCAATTCCCGGCAAAGTCAGGGTTATGTCAAAAATCCACAGCGCAAAGACTGTCAAGGCGGAGTATAAAATCAATGCCAGGCTGGCGGTAAAGCCAGGGGCTAAGTACATCACAATCATAAAGAGCATTACCAGCACAAGGCCGATGGCAGCCGCCTTCAGGCTGGTGGAGATAGCCTCCTCGCCTAATTGGGCGCCCACTACCTTGGAATGCAGCTCTTCCAATTCCAGGGACAAGGAGCCGATGCGGATGGTGGAAGCCAGCTCCTCTGCCGCTTCAAAGCTTTCCATCCCGTCAATCTGCGCTGTGCCGCCAGAAATCGCCTCTTTTACATTGGGGGCGCTTATAGTCTCCCCATCGTATACGATAGGCATGGCCTTGCCCACATTGTTGGCTGTGGCCTCTGCAAATTTCTTGGCGCCTTCGTCCGTCAGGGTCAATTCCACCACATACTCCCGGGCGCCTGTCACCTGGTCGTTATAGGTGCCCCCTTGGGCGTTCTTAATATCTGTCCCGGTTAGGAGGGTATTGCCGCTCTCATCCTGAAATTCCAGGGAGCCTGGCTTGCCCAGCTCTTCCAAAATATGGTTTGCGTCAGATACGCCTGGGATTTCAATATTGATGCGGTTATTCCCTTCCTGATATACTGTAGATTCTGTGCTATATACTTCCACACGCTTCTGCAGCTTGTAGACTGTGTCCTTCATGTCTTCTGCGGACGGGTTGTCGTCCACTGCCTGGTAGGTGATGCTGACACCGCCCGCAAGGTCCAGTCCCAGCTTGATGTTACGGCTCTCCCCTACGCCAACCGTTGAGATAATGGTCCCTGCATACCAGGACATGCCTGCCATAATGGCCAGAATCAGGATCAAAATCCCCAGAGCTTTGCTTTTCTTCATGGTTTTTTCCTCTCTTCGTTATTTCTGTTGCCGCTGCTGCGGCCTTTCTTAAAACATTACTGCCCGGCTTCCTCCGCCAAAGCAGCTTTTATCATAATGGCGCACTCAATCCGCTTTTTCTGCAGCTGGCAGCCAATATCATAAACATCCGTGATGCTCCCGTGAAAATGGTAGGAATTGGCGGCACAGCCGCCGCTGCAGTAGAACCTGGCAAAGCAGTCCCTGCATTTTTCCTTGGCGTACACGTTGCATTGCTTAAATTCTTTCTGCAACTGCCTATTGGTGACGCCGTCTCTTACATTCCCCATAAGGAACGCTTCACTTCCCACAAACTGATGGCAGGGGTACAAATCCCCCCATGGCGTGACTGCCAGGTATTCTGTCCCAGATCCGCAGCCAGAAAGGCGTTTCGCCACACAGGGGCCGCCTTCCAAATCTATCATAAAGTGAAAGAATTGAAATGGCCTTCCCTCCCGCTGCCGCCGGATAACCTCAACCGCCAGCCTGTCATATTCCTCAAACAACTGAGGCAAATCCTCCTTGCGCAGCGCATACTCCTCCTTGGAATCGGCCACCACCGGCTCCACGGAAATCTGCTGGAAGCCCAAATCTGCCAAGTGCAGCACATCCTGGGAAAAGTCCAGGTTGTGGTGGGTAAATGTCCCCCGCACATAGTATTTTTCCTGCTGCCTGCTCTCGGCAAATTTCTGGAACTTGGGCACAATCAAATCATAGCTGCCTGCGCCCTTGCGGAAGGGACGCATCCTGTCATTGACCTCCTTGCGCCCGTCAATGCTTAAGACCACATTGGCCATTTCCCGGTT
>CAOKUK010000004.1 GCA_948472595.1 uncultured Eubacterium sp. | reverse complement strand
CGGTGAGGCAGACGCAGCAGGCAGAGCTGGCCAGCCTTTCTTTTCCAGAGAGCATCTACGAATCAGATACGGATTCCCTGACCTTTCAGGTGCAGAACACGGGGCTGGCAGTGCTTTACAATGTGAAGGTGAGGCTGGAGGGGAAAGGATTGTTTCCGCAAAAGGAGCTGTTTTTGGGAAATATGGAGGCGGGCGCATCCTTGGATGGGGAGATACCCGTATTTGCCGGGACTCTGGACATGGATGCGGATGGGAATGTCCAAGAGGAGGGAGGGGAGAAATATGGCGATACCGTGGGCACTGTTATTTTCTCCTATGAGGATGAGCAGGGCCAGGTCATCGAACAGAAGCAGCAGCTGCATACAGCCATTAAAAAGCCCCAAGTAGTGGAATTAAAAGTGGAAAAAGATCCGGAAAAGACCAACCAATGGTGGATAACGACTGTAATCCTCATCATTGCGGCAATGGCGCTTGTAATTATCTGGCTATACTTGCGCATGAAGCATTATCAGAGGATGGGGATGATGCATGTGAGGGAACCTTAGTGTAGTGTTATGGATAAGAAATATATAGATTTGAAAAAAAGGCTGGAAGAGATATGGCAAAGCGGAATATTTATAAGGACATCGTAGTGGCAGGCGCCATTGCCGCTTGCATCCTATTCCTGTCAGGAAAGGCGAAGGCGTGGCAGCAGGGGCAAGGGTTGTGCAAAATGGCCGTGCAGGCAGGCAATGATTTGACAGGGGAGGTTGTCGCAGAATTTGAGAAGCTTCCTGGAATCGCTTCGTTTCTGCCTGTGGATACCGCCATGGTGAAGGTAAAGATGGGGGATTATACGCTGGAGACGGAGGTGATGGGGGTGGGCATCGGGGAGTATCCCCTGGAATGGGAGGCGGCAGAGCCCAAGATGCGGCTGGGGAATCAGGCCATGCTGTTTGTGGGGGAGGGGTGCTTTGCGTCTTTTTTGGATTCCAATGGCTATGCCCCTACGAAAGGGCAGATAGAAAAATGGCTGCAGGACTATTCTCAGCTGGAAGTGACCCTTACAGATGAAAATGACCATTCACGGGAAGCCAGGATTTGCGGCATCCTAAAGGAGCCTGCTGTCAGGGTTTGCATGGAAAAGGGGCAGATGCAGGAGATATTTGGGGAGGCGTCCCGCACCAGGGGCGGATACATGGAAATCCAGGGAGCGCAGAACGCCAAAAAAACCAGGGAATTGCTGGAAGGGGCGGGCTTCCAGGTGGAGGAGGAAGATGTTTCCCAATAAGAGGGGGCTTATTTTTTTCGAAAGATTGCTCAAATGTCATTGATATTTCACCGTTAGAGTAATACAATAAAAATGGCAGGGAATCTGTATGGAGGGAAATATTTGGTGAGTCTTGAGAAAAAGGAAGAATGGGATGAAGAGAAGACATACAAGAATGGCTTGTATTGTGTTGGCGGCCATTATGCTGGTTTCCTGTGGAGGCGCAGGAAAGGGCAAAAAGGAGAATGTGCATCCGGAAAGCATAGCAGAACGTGATTCTGCAAGCCGGATAGAATTGTCTGTATGCTGGTGGGGAAATAAAGTGCGAGATGAGCGGACACTGCAGGCGCTTGAGCTTTACTCCCAACAGAATCCGGGCGTCAAATTTAGCAGTTCTTATTGGGAGTGGTCAAATTACTGGGAGGAATTGGCTGCGGACGCAGCTGGGCATACAATGCCGGACATTGTGCAGATGGATTACAAATATTTGCAGGAGTATGTGGAGAAAGGGCTGTTGATAGACCTTGAGCCTTATCGGAAGGATGGGACGATAAATTTGGCGGCATGCAATCAGAATATCATTCGCACAGCAAGAATAGGTGAAGGGCTTTATTCCATTGCTGCCGGCATAAATAGCCCTGCGTTGCTCTATAATAAAACGCTGCTGGATAAGAATGGCATACATGTGAAAAATAAAATGAATATGGATGAGTTTCTTGCGCTCTGTAAAGAGGTATATGAAAAGACAGGATATAAAACCAATATTAATTATCGGAACAATGAGCAGTTAATAGAGTTCTTGCTGAGAGCCGAGGACATTGTCATGTATGAGGACGGAAAGATGGGCGGGGATTCAGCAGAACCTTATATTCGTTATTTCAAGCTGTATGAAGATGGCATAAGAGAGGGGTGGCATCTGGAGCCGACCGTTTTTGCAAATCGCACGATTAGCTCCGTGGAACAAGATCCTATGGTGTTCGGAACGGATTCGGCAGAAAAATCATGGTGTGCTTTCAGCTATAGCGGCATGCTTATTTCCATGCAGAATGCAATGCCTTTGGGAATGGAGATTGGGACAGTGACCTGGCCATCTAATGATTTGCAGAAATCCAGCTATTTAAAGCCGAGTCTTTTTTGGGGAATTTCTGTGGATTGCAAGAATCCGGGGGAAGCGGCCAAGGTGATTGATTTTATGACAAACTCAGTGGAATGTAATAAAATCCTGCTGGCAGAACGCGGCGTGCCGATTTCAGAAAAGGTGGCAGATGCGCTCAAGCCGGAGCTGGATGCCAATACCCTCAAGACAGTTGAATTCGTGACAGATGAGGTGGCGCCGGTTTCATCTATGATTAATCCGCTTCCGCCGAACGGAGCAAGAGAGGTAAATGAGCTTTTGAACCAACTGGAAGAGCAGGTTTGTTACGGGGAATTGACTGCAGAAGAAGCCGGGAAGCGGCTGTTTGAAGAAGGGAGCCGTATTCTGGCGGATCAAAGCAGGTGAAACCCTTGGATTTGCAGTTTAGGGATTATGCAGCAGCCATACAGCCTCAGATATCCTGCGGGACATTTAGCTTGGCAATAAAGGCGCTGGGGGTGGATCCAGTAATTTTTTTAAACAATTGGGAAAAATATTGGGGGTTATTCCCATAACCAACCTGCTCGGCAATTTCCTGGATATTGCAGTACTGTCTTTTTATGATTAGCTTTTTGGCTTTTTGGATTCTTAACGACGTTAAATACTGGGAAAATTTTGTCCCTGTTTCTTTATAAAATTTCTTGCTCACATAATCTACATTCATGAACAGATGGTTCTCTGCAATATATTTCAGGCTCATATTTGGATCATGCAGATTTTGATTTACATAATCACATATCTGCTGCGTCATGGAACTGAGGCGTCTGTCTAAAGCAGATTGGGAGGAAAGGTTTTTTAATTTCTCAATGACCATTTTCCTCAAGGCAGGCAAATCTGTTTCCTGGTGGATTTGGATGAGCCATTCGGTCAGTTCGTAGGCAGAAATCCCTGGAGCAGAGGATACGATATGGAACAGCAGCCCGTTTGCCAGCTGTTTTAGGAAATCGGCATCCCCAATCCCTTCTAATAATTCAGCGGCGTTTTCCAGGATGGCAGGATTGTCTTTCTGCAGGCCTGGAGCCAGGGACTGCATCTGGGATATGACCGTACTGTAATTACAGATATAAACGGCATGGAAATTATGGATATAATAAATCGTGCTGAAACGTTTCAGCCTGGGCAGCATCTGGGATAATAGTTTTCTCAGGCTGGGATAGGACTCTATTTTTGTTTCTGTTCCAATCTGCATCGTCTGGATATAAGATTCCAGGATATCTGCAGATTCTCCGTTACATGGAAAGAAAAGCAGTAAAGTACAATTCACATATGCGCCATAAACGAGGGTTTGGGGCATGGATTTCTTTACATAGGTATTTAAGCTGTCCAGAAAAGAATCTAGGCTGCCGAGTGGAAGGTAATGGATATAGAACAGATGGTATGGGGTAAAATCAAAATCAATATAAGGTTCATAGCTAGGGATGATGTCCGTTAGCTCTCTTTCCTGGCAGACATATTCATTCAATATACTGAAGGCCGCACTATACAGCATATTGCTCTGGGCGGCAAATTGTTCCATTGTCATAGTCTGGAAGATATCCATCCGATAGCGTTCCCGGATGCAGTCTTGGATACTGTCAATGATCTGATGTTCATTACATGGCTTCAGCAGATAGTGCTTCACACGGTATTTCATGGCAGTTCTTGCATATTCAAATTCTTCATACCCTGAAAGGATGATAAATTGGACAGGAAGCATGGCGTCATATACTTTTTTGATTAATTCCAGTCCGTCCATGCCGGGCATCCGTATGTCAGTAAGGACAATGTCCGGGGAATCGTCCATAATCATATCATAGGCTTCAATTCCATTTGCACACATGCCAGTAACTTTGATATCATATTGCTCCCATGGAATTAACGTGGAGATGGTTTTTCTGATGAAGGATTCGTCATCAACAATGATTAATTTCAGCATTTATTTGTCCTCTTTCTGATAGGGCAGTGTTAGGGTGGCAACGGCATAGGAACCTTCATTAGAAAAAGAAAGGCCATATTCTTCGCCAAATAAGATTCGGGTACGCTGTTGGACATTCATTAGCCCAATGCCAAAGCCGTTCGGCGTATTTTGGCCGGATTTCAATGTTTCTAGCAAATTTGGCTCGAAGCAGGAGCCTTCGTTTTTGACACGGATTATCAAGCGCATGTTTACCAGGATGGCCTCAATGATGATATGGCAGTTTTCAATCATTTCTTCAAGCCCATAGCGGATTGCATTCTCAACCAAGGGTTGGATTGTCAGCGGTGGGATTAATGCATCCCCTATGGATTCCCCTACATTTACTTCATAGAGCAGCCGTTCTTCAAACCTGATTTTCTGGATGGTCATATATGCCCTGACCAGATTGAGCTCGTACGCCAATGTGACCAATGATTTTTTGGTTGCTAGCGTCATGCGCAGGATCATCCCAAGGGATTCTGCCATCTGGGAGATTTCCGTATTCTGCATTGCCTTCGCCCGCCAGTTTATGGACTCCAAGGTATTATAGAGAAAATGCGGATTGATTTGGGATTCCAGGGTCTTTAACTTCATTTCCGTAGTTAGGAGCTGGTTTGCATAATTGGTCTTAACCAATGTTTGGATGCGTTTTGCCATTGTGTCAAATTGCTGGTGGAGCTGGCCGATTTCATCATTTTGCTTAAGGTAGTCATAAGTTCCTGCCGGCAGTGTCAGTTCATCCTGGCTGAAGGCTTGCATCTTAAAGATTAAATCGTCCAACTGCCTGGCGACAAGTTGGATGAGCTTATTGGATACAATAAGGATAAACACGATACCCAAAATCATAATGACAAGTGTGGCTCCCAAAGTCATCTGGATGGATGAATCAATGGAATCATAGGGAAACAGGTTCATGTATCGGTAATCATATCCTGGAAGCGTCCCGGAAACTAAAAAATAAGTGTGGCCGCCCAGCGATACAAGCTGGTAGGGGGTATCAGCCTCTGGAAGGGAGGGTCCCAAATCCTGGAAGCGAAATTGGCTGGAAGCATAAATCCGCCGGTTTTTGTGGTCGGTCAGGATATAAGCGGTGTCTTCCCAGAGGCTGGATGTCTGGTGGATGGAAGCAACTAGCTGTTCCAGGTCTACCCCAATCAGGAGATTTCCGATGGGAGTGAGATCCAGGTTTTCTACTTTGCGGATGCTCCTGCCCAGGATTAGGTTGTGTTTTTGGCGGTCAGGGATCCATGTGACAGCGCCTTCCTGTTCCGCTGCTTGGGACAGAGCGATGGAAAGCAGATCCTGGTCGATGCTGTTCAGCAGGTTCCAGTTCGTGCAGCTGGTGAATTGTGGGTTATATAAAGCAATATAAGCCAACCCTATGGAGTCATATGGCGTGGAGAGGCTGAAAAGTGCGGCATTCAGCTGTCGCCTTGCTTCGGAGGCATATAGCGTATCCTCGGATTCTGCCAGGTGGCTCAGATGTTGCTGGATAAGCGGCGAGCTGAGGATGGTTGAGGATAAATCTTCAATATTCTTTAATTTTTCAGCAATTGAGCAGGCGGAGACAGAGAGGTTGCCGGCTAGAGCCTGAAAGATCAGGTCATTGTAAGACCTGGTGCAGTAACAGTAGGCGGCAAAGGCTGAAAGCGTGATTGTGATTACGTTGAATACCACAAGGGTAAACATCTTATATTTTAAAGATATGTTCCTCAGAAAAAAGAGGATCTTCACCATCGGAACCACCCCCATTTTGGACAGTTATATGAATAAAGATAGCATAGATGAAGCGGCAAGGCAACAGCCAGAGGGATAATATGTCGGTTTTTTATATAATTATCTTGTTTTTGTGGATAACGGTAACCGGGGGCTGGGTGCTATAATAAAATGGAGAAGTGACTGGGCTGTGCGGTGCATGGCAAGGATTATCGGTTAAAACGCCTGGGAGCAGAAAAGGATGGAGGATTATGTGTATGGAAAAAGCAGTAAAAAACGCTGCAGTATTAGCCATGTTTTTGTCGTTGATGGTAGGGATGGCATTTGTATGTATTTGTCCTGGGTGATGGCGGAAATCCGTTGATAAAGGAGGATTGGGGGGCGGCATTAAGCATGGCAATAAAATGATGATTACATATTCTGGCGGCAGCCATTCCGGCCTGACATATTGAATTTAAAGCTTAAGAACATTGTAGGAGCAAATGGATATGAAATTGTATACTCCAGCAATAAGAAATTTGCCCCAAAATCCACAAAGAAAGCATTGGTTTCCGGGACGGAGAAAACATTAACGAAGTTGAGGAAGAAAACGGGTTACTATGTAAAGGTAAGGGCTTATAAGAAGGATTCTTTAGGGAGAAGGGTTTATGGCTCCTACAGTAAGGTCGGGAAAGTGAAAATCATAACCTGAGGACTAAATCGAAAATGTCAAATGAAGTAAGATAGGAGTGAAAATATGAAGAAGAAAGAAAAATTGCGCAAAAACATGGGATTGGTTCTGGCGGCATTTATGTTTGTGAATGCGTTTGCCCTGCCAGCAGGAGCGCAGGCGTCAGAAACAATGTCTGGGAGAATGCAGGGGGCGGAAGAAGCGCCTGAGGAAATGCAGGGAGAGGACACGCAGGCGTCAGAGGAAATGCAAGGGGAGGACACGCAGGCGTCAGAGGCGGCGTCTGGGGAAATGCAGGGGAAGGACGCCCAGGTGGTTATGGTTGGAACAGACAGTGAACTGGCAAATGCGGTTAAGACTGCCGGGGAATATAGGTTGACAGCGGATGTAAGCGCTAATCGGCTGATGATTGAGAAGAATATCACACTGGATGGTGATGGTCATAAGCTGACAAGCGCCAATAGTGCGGCGAACCTTAAGGAGGCAAGCATTGGACATTTGAATGATGGGCTTGCCTCTACATTCAAAAACATTATTTTTGACGGGGGAGGGCAGCAGAAAACGGATACCTGTATGTGGCTTGGGAGAGGTTCTTGGGTATGGCAGGACGTTACCCTCTGTAACTGGTCTTCCGCCAGTAAGGGAAACAGGGGCGCCGTTACGCTTGGAAAATCCAAAAGCAGCCCCGGCCGCCTGGATATTTATGGGGCGGAAATCAAAAACAATAAACGGGGGCTTGCCTTGGACCATGCAGAGGCGATTGCAAATGTTTATGGGATCAATGCGTCTGATAATGAAACGGGGGATATATACATAACAGCCGGGACAGTGAATTTCCTGGATGATGAAGGAAAAATGCCAAAAACAGCAGGTCTTCTAGTTTTGGACGGGGGGACTGCGAACTTGAGCGGGAACACCTATATTTCCACGGTTAAGGGGAACGGTGGGGCGCTTAACATTACAGGCAACATCACCTCCGAACAGGGGACGATGACGATAGTCCCGAATGGATATAGGAATGGAAGGGAAATTGCAAGCATTTCCGATGGCGTTGACGCAGCGGGCATCCTTTCGAAATTTGTACTGCCTGAGGATGCGCCAGAGGGATATACGTTGGCTCTTTCTGGCAGCAAGCTGATTTTGCAGGGAGAAGAGGAAAAGACTGCCGCACATCTGAAAATTGATGAAATTGAGCCTATTAATTTACAGGTGGGGGGAGAATTGAGTGCAGCCCGCACCATTAAGGTAAAGTCAAACAGTGCGCAGGAACCCCAAATCCAGGCGCAGTCAGATAATCCAGCAGTCCAGGCATCCATGCAGGGGAATATCCTTACGGTGACAGGAAGGCAGAAGGCAGTCGCCAATATCGCAGTTACCGCATCTGTAGAGGCAGAGGGAGAGATTGTTACAGATAGGGAAGTGGTGACAGTTATTGTTGCGGAACAGGCTTCTGGCACGGAGGCAGGCTCTGTCCTTCTCTACAATGCCTCAAGGGGCGCAGCGCCTGTTATTATGGACAGCGTTTATTCTGGCAGGGAGTACAGTGAGAGAACCTATACGCAGATACGGCGCGCAGTGCAGGATTTGCGCCAGGATTTTGGGATGGTGACAGGAGCCTTTTCCTTTGAGGATATCCAGCAGGAATTGAGCGGGGTTGCAGAAAAGAGAGAAGCAAGGCTCAGCAAGGCGGAAGCACAGAAGAATCCAAGAGTCCCTTCTGTGCATACAGACGCCGCAAGCGTACAGGATGCGGTAATTATTGGCGCGATAGAAGAAAGCCCAATCATCCAGCAATTGATAGCAGACGGCAAGCTAGACGAGGCAAAGGGCATCCGTGGCCAAAAGGAAGGGTTTGTGCTGAAAAAGGTTGCATCTCCAATGGCCGGAGTAGGCCAGGCGCTGGTGATTGCCGGCGCAGACGCCCGCGGGACGATTTATGGGATTTATACATTGTCCGAGAAGATAGGGGTATCTCCCTGGTATTGGTGGAGCGACGTGCCGGTTGACGTAATTGGTGCGGAAGGATCCCTTGCCTATACAGACGGGGTGATTGCGGAGGGATCTCCTGATGTAGAACTGCGCGGCATCTTTATCAATGATGAGGAGAAGCTCCGTGAATGGGCTTACCATAAAAAGGATCCTGCGAATGGATTCGGCTGGCCGCTGCAGGTGGCGCATCCAGATGTATATAACCATGTGTACGAACTTCTGCTGCGGTTAAAGGCAAATACCTTATGGCCGGCTATGCATGAAGGGACAGTGGCCTTTAACGTGCCGACCGGCTCCAACGGGGAGCAATATATTAATGCAAAGAATGCTTCCGAATATGGAATCATCATGAGTTCTTCCCACTGTGAAATGATGCTGCGCAATAATGTGGGGGAATGGAAGGACTGGTATAATGCCAACAAAGACTTGTATCAAATGAAAGGGTCATCCTCCAGTGCGGCATATGACTATACGCTGAATAAGGAAGCCATTTTGGCATACTGGGAAGAGTGCATTTCCAGCCATCAGGATTATGAAAGCATTTTCCCGGTGGGCATGCGCGGCGTACATGACGGCGCCCCAGTGCTGAAGGATATGGATGGCTTTATTGCCAGGGAAGGGCTGCAGCCTTCCGGTTCCAGCGACTGGGCGAAGAAAATAGCAATCATGAAAGATATCATAACAGAACAGAGGAACTTGATTGAGAAATATTTTGGCAGCAAGGATGGCGCGCCGCAGGTGTTTATCCCCTATAAGGAAATGTCCGATTATTACAACCAGAATAACGGAGAATTATCTAAATGGCTGGCGGACACAGCGCCGGATATCATGCTGATGTGGGCGGAAGACAATTTCGGCTATCTGCGCCAGGTGCCGAATGAAATGGAGCAGGCTTCCGGGCGGAAGAATGGGATTTATTACCATAATTCCTACTGGGGATCTCCGAAGAGCTGGCTGTGGCTGAATTCACTCCAGCTTTCACTGATGGATACCGAAATGCGCCGGGCATACAATACGGGCGCTGGCCATTATTGGATTCTCAATGTCGGCGATATTAAGCCAGGGGAGATATTGGCGGAATATTTTATGGATATGGCATGGGACGTCACATCCACGGATGACACGAAGGTACAGGAATATTTAACCAAAAAAATGAAGCGGGATTTTAATGTATCCGAGGAGACAGCCGAGCAGATTGCGGACTGCCTGGATCGTTATTACCGCTATATTGCGACCAAAAGACCGGAACATTATGGGACGAAGGTGGAAGGCACATATTTGGCTTTTGACTGCAGCGCCAACGGCGATGAAGGCATGCTGTGGGTAGGGCAGTGGAATGCCCTCGTGCGGGAACTGGAAGGAATTTATGAAAAGCTGGATGAAAATGCTAAGGATGCGTTTTACGAACAGATCCTGCATGCGGTGAAGTCTAACCGCGATGTGGCGGAGGAGTATGTGTATCTTTGGAAAAATGAGCTTGCCGTAAGCCAGGGGCGTTATGGCAGCGCACAGCTTTATAAGGATTTGGGGCTGGCAGCTGTCCAGAGAATCGATGACAGCCAAGAGTATTTTTGGACGCTGAATGGCGGCAAATGGGATCATGTCATTGAGTATGAGCATATTGGGCGCTATCGGAATGAGAACAACCCCGAAACCTGGAACAAGCAGTATCAGGGGAACCAGGGTCCTTCTATTAAGTCGGAGAAGGATTATAAGATACCGGAGGCCGGCACAGGCATAGGAGCGGCATGCGAGAATAACCAATCCACAGGTTCCGGGACCTTGCGTTTTACTTCTATTGCACCGGATACCAAGAGGTTCTTCGATGTGTTTGGCAAAAGCAGCCAGAGCAGCCGTTGGACAGTGGACAAACCGGACTGGGTGATTCTCTCGCAGACGGGAGGGACGGTATATACTGAGCAGAGGATTCGGGTAATGGTGGACTGGGCAAAGGTAACTTCGTCGCAGACTGGGAAAATCCAGGTGTACAATGCGGATGCGGAAGGGAAGGCAGCTGGAAATGCAGTAGCTTCTTTTACAGTAAATGCCACAGTGGCAGAAGACCAGCTGAAAGGCAATGTAAAAGGCTACCAGGAAGCAGACGGGTACGTCATGATAGAGGCGGAGCACTATTCCCGGAATAAGGCTGGAAGCGATGGCACGCAATGGCTGACTGTGCAGTCATTGGCTCAGAGAGGCGACTGTATCAAGGCAGGCAGCAAAGATGGGAAAAATGACAGCCAAAAAGGCGATAATTCGCCGTATACAGAGGACTATCGCTCCTCTGCATGTGTAGAGTATGACATTTATTTCCAGACGGCCGGCACGTTTACGGGAATTGCATATCGCGTTCCCACGCTGAATTCTGAAAACGGCAAGAATTGCCGTACGCTTATTGGGCTGAATGATACAGCCCCAGAATTGATACGCGGGCGGGCAACGGCAGACGGCGCTGATTGGAAACGTAATGTCGTCCAATTAATAGAGCCCCTATCTTTTACTGTCAAAGTGGAGCGTGCCGGATGGAATACGCTGAAGCTCTACCGGGCAACGCCTTCTATGATTTTTGACCGCATCCTGATTATGACGCAGCCAGACGCTGTGGCGGGAGTATCCGGGCGTACTCATGTAGGAATCGGCCCAGCCATGAGCCCAAATAATATCGTAGAAGAGGCTCAGAGGTTGGAGTATCAAAAAAATCGGATTGGAGAACTGCCAAATGCCATGACTGAGATTGCAGTGATGGATGAAACGGGCGCCAATGAGGTAAAGGAGATAAAGGCGGCCATTGGCGCTGCAGAGGAAACCGTGAAAGCGGAATTGGACAAACTGGTATTGGTAGGGAAAAGCCAGGGCAAGAGTATGCGGCTCTCCTGTCTGCCGGGCGCATGGGAGATTGCAGGGTATGACGCAGGCCAGGGAGGCATTTATACAGCGGCCTTGGATTTAAGTAAGGTAACAGCGCCTGACTGCTATGCATTTGGGATGGATATCCCCAAAGTTACCGTAAAAATTCAAGTTGAGGCGTCGCCTGAGGTTAAGTATACCGTGACATTTGAAGCAGCAGGAGGAACCGTATCTCCGGAATCTGTTAAAGTGTTGGCTGGGGAAAAAATTGAGACGCAGATGCCTGTACTGCCAACGCCTGTCAGAAAGGGATACCGTTTTCTGGGATGGTACACGGCAAAGAGCGGCGGTAAGGAAGCGGCTGTATCTATGGAAGTGAATGGGGACATAATTCTTTATGCACAGTGGAAGAGCGCAGAAGATACAAGCGCATCTGACCAGAAAAAAGCAAATGCCGTAATTGCTAAGATAAAAGCAATCGGTAAAGTGACAAAGAACAGCGGGAAGGCTATTAAGGCTGCTGAGGACGCTTACAATAAGCTGAATCAGGCGCAGAAAAAACTGGTCATGAATTACAAGGTATTACAGAAGGCAAAAAAGGATTATGCTGCATTAAAGAAAGCGCCGTCAAAAGGAAGCAAACATGCAGTGGGCAGCTATTGGTATAAGGTGACGAAATCCACAGAGAAGAGTAAAACCGTGCAGCTGCTGTATCCCAAGAATAAGAAAATGAAGAAAGCGTCCATCCCAGAAAGCGTCAAATTGAATGGATATACGTTTAAAGTGACAGCAGTTGCAGACAAGGCTTTCCGCAATAACAAGCGGCTGGCTTCTGTCACCATCGGGAAGAATGTTGGGAAAATTGGCAGGCAGGCATTTGAGGGCTGCAGTAAATTAAAGACGCTCACTGTGAAGACTGTAACCTTAAAGAAAGGTTCCATTGGCAAATATGCTATCAAAGGGATTTACAAGAAAGCGGCCATTAAAGTGCCGAAGAAAAAATGCGCATTTTATAAGAAGCTGTTCTCAGCATCAACGGGCTATAAGAAGACGATGAAAGTCAAATAAAAGAATTTAATCAGGGGCTGATGCAGTCTTCGAAGGCTGGGATAGCCCCTGATTGACGCTAAAAAAATACAAAAATTTAGAAATTATTCCATTGTAAGCAGATAATAGATATTGTATTATTTAATCTATCTATTGCAGGCTCATTTGGCCAATGCAAGTTTACGAGTATAATCCACACTAATTACCATTACCTTTTGTGCAGGATAAATTTTCAGCCTGCAAGGCGGAGGAATGAAGCGTAGCGGTGGCTACGTTGACTGACGACAACGCAGCAGATGGAAATTTAGACAAGCGAAAGGTATGGTTAATTAGTGTGGGTTATACTAGAAAGCGAGGTATTCACTCATGAAGCAGTTTTTCCAAAAATCCATGGCAGTGCTCCTGTCCCTTGCCGTGGCATTCGCAATCCTTCCATCTGCCGCCTATGCAAAAGAGGCGGGAATTCCGGCGGCAGAAGGCCAGGAAAGCCAATTGGCAGAGAGTCTGGAGGTTTTGCAGGCAGAAGCGATGGAAGCTTCCCTGGCAGCGCAGGCAGCAGATTCTGTCTCCCTTTTGGCCTCCTATGACTTTGGAAGCGGTGATATTACAGGCAATTCCATCTCCGATAAGAGCGGCCAGGGTCATAATGCCACCTTAGAGGGCGAAGGCGCCGCTTACGCCAATGGCATGCTCACGCTCCCTGGCGGCAAAGCAGGCTCTAACGCTGCTTACGTAACCATCCCGGGCCAGGTTTTTGAAGGCCAGGACACCCTGACCATAACCCTTTGGCTTAAGAACCAGACGGGCTCCGGCAATTATACGGGCATGTTCTTCGGCTCGCCCTCTAAGTATGCCGGAGGCGGCACATCCAATGCGCCCCTGCATTATTGGCTGCTGAACCCGGCGCAGCCCAACGGCTATTTCAAATCCGTGTGGACAGACGGCGACAATGCAGGCGCCCCCTACAGCACAGAGACTGCTGTATCCAGCACGAAGACAGGCTCTGACTGGGCTATGTACACGACTGTCATCACCCCCAGCCGGATTATTGGATACTATAACGGCGCAGAAGTGTGCAATAACGGGAAATCCAAGACCACAACGGATTTTGGGAAAGGCCTGGTGTCCTACATAGGGCGCTCCCCCTACAACGATATGTTTTATAAGGGGGGCGTATACGGCGTAAGGGTTTATGCCGGCGCTCTGACGCAAAAGCAAATCTGGGACGCCTATTATACAGACACGCCGGCTGAGGTGGATGGCGGCGCTCTTCTGGAAGCTGGGCTTGCATCAGCCAAGGCAGCTTTGGACTTGGGCAGCTTGTCTGCTGTCACTCAGGATCTTGCTCTCCCAACGGAGGGCGCAAACGGCGCATCCATTGCTTGGAGCAGCAGCAAGCCAGAGGTCATTTCCGCAGATGGGGCGGTGCACAGGGATTTGAACAACGATGTGGAGGTGACTTTGACAGCGGCCATTTCCCTGGGCAGCAAATCTGACACAAAGGCATTTACGGCTACTGTCCGCAAGGCTTCTGTGGAAAACCTGTTCCAGGAGTTGGCAGACAATCTTCGCATAGACGCCATTGTGGCCGGGGATTTTGCGCTGCCGAGTGTGAGCCATGCGCAGATTTCCGTAGAATGGTCCAGCAGCGATTCGTCTGTGGTCTCCATTTCCAAGGAAGGCGCACAGACCATGGCCAGAGTCACCCGCCCAGAGACGGCAGACGCCAAGGTGACGCTTCAGGTGAAGGCTGCTTATGGCGAGGGCACAGGCCGCCGTCAGATAGAGAAAAGCTTCCCTGTGCTTGTCCGCGCCAAAGATTATGGCTCTTTGATGGCTTATACCAACAGTAAGGAAAACGCTTCCCTAGGAAGCAGCCTGCACCTTGCTTACAGCCGGGATGGGAACGACTATACAGCCTTAAATTCCAACACAGGCATCTGCTTTGCCAAGAATATCGGCGGCAGTAAGAACACAAACCCCAACGGCCTGAAAAATGTGTATGTATTCCGCAAAGCGGACGGCACTTACGGCATGGTGGCCAAAAATATGGGCAGTGAGAAATACATATTCGTCTTTGATTCTGAGAACCTGGTGGACTTCACCAACGAGCGGAAGCTCTTGGTGGATGCCGCTGTTGCCGGCGGCCTGCAGGTAAAGGCCGTAAGCTATGGCGGCGAGGACGTCCGCTATGAGGTTTACTGGACAGATGGCAGCAGGGGCTACTGCGCCGTGACGAAGGATTTTGTATCGGTATTGGAGCAAGGCCCGGCAAATTACGCCCAGGAGGACAGAACGGTGACAGGCGCAAGTCCCCAAGGCGCAGAGGTGGGCAACCTGCTTCCTGTTGGCCAGGCGGAGTATGAACGGGTCGTACAGAAGCTGGGCGTGGTGTCGAATCAGGAAATCCTTCCGGTAAATCTGGAAGTGGAGCCGGGCGCAGACACGGCATCCTTATTTGAAGGCCGAAAGGTGACAGCCACTTACAACGACGGCAGCACAAAGGAAATGGCCGTAGATTGGAGCGCTCAGGACATTGCAGCTATCCAAAGTAAGGAGCCGGGCGTATATTCCGTATCCGGCACAGTGAAGCAGACAAAATATGTGAATCCCTTTATTGAGCAGCGGGCAGACCCCTGCATCCTAAAAGGGGACGACGGCTATTATTACTTTACGGCTTCCTATCCTGTATGCGGAAATTCAGAGAACAGCAAGGGCATTGGATATGACCGTGTTATCCTGCGGCGTTCCCAGACCATAGAAGGGTTGGCCGAGGCGGAGGAAATTGCCGTATGGGAATGCAAGAATTCTCCGAACCAGTTCCGCTTCATCTGGGCGCCGGAGATCCATCTGATAAAGGGCACATATTATATTTTTTACACTGCCAGCATAGAGAGCAATAGTACCTGGGGCATCCGCCCGCATGTGCTCAAATGCACAAACCCATCCGATATCATGAACCCTTCCAGCTGGCAGGAAATGGGCAGGATGCTGGCAAAATCCACGGACAGCATAGCGTTCTCCGACTTCTCCCTGGATATGACAGTATTCGAGAACAATGGCCATTGGTATGTTATCTGGGCACAGGCTCTTACCGGGTCTTCCCTGCTGATGGCGGAGATTAATCCGGACAACCCGGTGGAATGCCTAACAGATTCTGTCCTGATTACTCAGCCGGAGTATGCCTGGGAGCGTCAGGCGGAAAATGTGAATGAAGGGCCTTCCGTGCTGAAGAGCCAGGGGAAGATTTATGTAGCCTTTTCCGCAGCAGGCACAGGGCCGGAATACTGCGTGGGTCTCTTGTCCATTGAGGAAAATGCAGACTTGCTGGATGCCTCCGCTTGGAAGAAGCAGAGCTATCCTGTGCTTACATCCTCAGACGTGCCTGGGGAGTATGGGCCTGGGCACAACTCCTTTACGGTGGATGAGGAAGGGAACCCTATTTTTGTCTACCATGCCAGGACAGAAGAGTGTTATAAGAACCAATGCGCATGGGCAAGCTCCAGCTCCTTGTATGACCCCTGCCGCCAGGCAAGGCTCAAAAGGGTGCATTTTGCCAAGGATGGCACTCCTATCCTCAAGATGAGCTATGCCGAAGAGCTTGCCCCTGAGAACCAGACGGTGAAAGCCACGGTGACGGTGAAGGGCAAGGAAGAGCCGCCAATCGTAGAGCCGCCGGAGGTGGAAAAGATAACTTTAGATAAGGATAGCCTAAGCCTTACAGCTGGCAAAAGCTATACCTTAAAAGCGGCCGTAAGCCCGGCAGACGCCGAAAATCAGGAATTGGCCTGGTCTTCTAGCGACAGCGGCATCGCATCTGTGGATCAGAAGGGGAAAGTGACGGCCCAAAAGGCAGGCAAGGCAGAAATCACCGTAACATCCGCAAACGGCAAAACTGCATCCTGCAGCGTGACAGTAAAAGCGGCGAAGCCTCCCAAGATTGCGGTCAAGACGGTAAAGCTTAATAAGGCGAAGGCAACGCTTGGCGTGGGGGAAAAGCTTGCGCTGAAAGCGACCGTCAAGCCTGCGAACGCCACTGACAAAAAGGTTGTTTGGCGGACGGATAAGCCCAGCGTGCTATCCGTCTCCAACAAGGGCCTGGCAAAGGCGAAGAAAACGGGCAGCGCCAAGATCACTGCCACGGTGGGTGGCAAGAAGGCCGTCTGCAAATTAACAGTCAAGAAGGCGCCTTCCAAGATTATCCTGAGCGCTAAGCCAAAGACTTTGAAAAAGGGTAAGAGCTTCACCGTCAAGGTCAAACTGCCAGGGAATACGGCCTGCAGCACATACAAGTATTCCACCAGCAATAAGAAGGTGGCGTCAGTTTCCGCATCCGGCAAGGTAAAAGCGCTGAAAAAAGGGAAGACAACCATTACCGTGAAGGCCTACAATGGGAAAAAGGCAAAGCTTAAAGTTATCGTGAAATAAATAGCGATGGGATTTCCTTGGCAAAGTATCTATCATGATATATATTAAAAACGAGGAGATGCATGGTGTTGAAAAGGGCCAGGTAGCAGAAGAATATGGCCGAATTAGAGCAGAGCTGGAAAGGCGAGGGACGCCAATCGACCCAATGGATATGTTGATTGCCAGTCATGCAAGGTCGGCGGGATTGATTTTGGTGACAAATAATACAAGGGAGTTTTTCCAGGTGGAAAACCTGGAGGTGGAAGACTGGACAGCTGAATCTCTTTAGGCATTAAGCCCCCTGTGAGCGAAACGCTTGCAGGGGGCTTTTCCTAAAAAAAGTGCAAAAAATCGAAAAAATTTACATGTATTTTCTGCGGCATATTTTTTATAATGGAAGCAGTTCGGCTTGTGCAATTATGATAGGAGCGGCGATTGTGAATGAGAAAAATGTGGAGGGTTTCACAATTTGCGCATCTGCATTTTCTGAATATGTTTGTCATTTGCACAAGCCAGGCCAAATGATACATAAAATATATCGTAGGAGGACGCAAAATGAGACATCAAGTAAGACGGTGCCTGGCCGCCTTTGTGGCAATTGCCATGGCATTCACCATGTTTCCTGCATCGTTTGTCCAAGCTGCAGAGCCCGGGGAAGGCGCATCTGTGGAAATAACTCAGGACATAAACAGCAGCAAGTATGTGATTGCAGGAAGCGAAAGCAAAAAGGTAGGGACAGATGGGTGCAATTCCTATCTGGTGGGAACAAATGCTTCTTCGGCAGAAGGCACGGAGAAAGCAGCGGCTTCAGTAGAAGGAGAAACGACAAAGGGCAACAAATTGATAGGAAGCGCCAGGGTTGCCGCCATGGCGTTTGATTTGCCCCAGGGCATGGACGCCGCAACAGTTTCTAAGGCAACCGTGACTGTCACAATTTTTGATGGCAACGATCAGCTGGACGGTGGGGCGGAAACCAAGGCGGCTCTGTTTCAGGTGGCGGCAGATAAGTATGAGGGGCTTGCCAATGACACTGCCCAAAATGCGCCAGGGGCAACCTTCCCGGCGAAGGATGGCTATGCCAAGGGTAAGACCGTATTTGGAGATGCATGGATTTCTTATCACAAGTACCAGGCGCAGGATCAGAAGGTGACTTTTGACGTGACAAATTGGGTAAAGGAATCTCTGGCAAATGGGGACGCACATGCGATTTACCGTCTGCAGACGGTCACTGGCGGCTTTTTTGCATATGCAGATGGGAACCTTGCGCCAAAGCTTTCCATTACGGCTCCGGTGCCTGTGTCAGAAGCGATTGCGCAGACGCTGGCAGGCATTAGCCTTCCTAGGATTGCAAGCGGCGATATTGCGCTGCCTGCAGCAGGCGCAGGCAATGCCCAGATTACCTGGACATGCAGGGAAGAAGATAAGGCTTATGTCACAATCGCAGATGGCAAGGCAGTTGTCACAAGGCCGACGGATGCGGATAAGGCTGTGCAGCTGACGGCTACGGCCACATTAGGGGGCGTAAGCGATTCCAAGGTATTTGATGTTACGATTGCAAAGGTACAGGGGAGCATGCCGGAACCTATGGCGTCCTTCAATTTTGACACAGAAGCTCAGGATGGCAAGTTCACATCCGGGGATGTGGTGGCGGAGCTTGCAGGGGAGAAGAAAGCAGCGCTTCAGGACAGGGATACAGAAAATGGCAAGGCACTGTACCTGGATGGCTCCGCAAGCTGGCTGAGCCTGAAGAAGGCGGATGGAACAAGCCTTTTGACAGGGTTAGAGGACGTCACGATTTCCTTTGACGCAAGGCCGGACCGCACGGCGACAAACTGGGGATTTTATGCAGCGCCCAATGAGAATAAGCAGAATGGCGTGGAGACTTATATCGGCGCATTGATTAATAATGGGAAGACCACGATTGAAAGGTACTGCAATGGCAGGTTCCCGAATCCTTCCTTGCCGAGCGGCACAGGCTGGTCTCACGTAGATGTGGTGTTCACGGAGAGGGATACGGCAATTTATATAAATGGGGAAATCTCTGTGACTGCCAGCAGCGTATCCTTATCCAAGATTTTGGGTGATAAGAGCATTTTTCAAATTGGCAAGGCCAATTGGGGAGATAATGGGGAATATTACAAAGGATGGATAGACAATTTCAAGGTATATGGCCAGGCGGTGGATGCAGGCCAATTCTGTGCGCCGGAAGTGTTGGATAAGATGGTGCAGAATGATAAGGAGAAGCTGGCCCTTAACCTGACAGACCTTCGGGCAGACGCTGATTTTGCGCTTCCCATAAAAGGGGAGAAGGGCGCTGACATCGCATGGGCTTCCTCTGAGGAAGGCGTCATTGCGATTGAAGGCGGCAAAGCCGTCGTGACAAGGCCGGCAGATGCTGACAAAATTGTGACATTGACCGCTGCCATTTCCTATGGCGGCGTTGTGGACACAAAGGAATTCCAAGTGACCGTTGTAAAGGAAATGCCGAATGCGGAGGTTGTGGCGAAGGCTGTTGAGAAACTCCAGGCATTCCCCAATAAAGACGATATCCGCGAGAATGTTTGCCTTCCCGTTGAAGTGGAGGTAGAAGGCACTGTGAAAAAGGCGGCTGTGGCTTGGACCTCCAGCAATCCAAATGTGGTTACGGCAGCGCCCAGCGCAGACGGCAAGAAGGCGGCAGGCATGGTAAACCGCCCAGAGGCTGGCCAGAGCGATGCGCAGGTAACCCTGACAGCTGCTGTCAGCTGTGGGGACAAGAGCCAGCAGGCAGAGATTGCCCTTACCGTAAAGGCCAAAAAGCAGCAGGAAAAGAATACTTCTTATCTGTTTGCGCACTTTACGGGCACAGAAGGGAGCAGGACGGATGAGCAGATTTACTTTGCCACCAGCGAGGATGGCAGCCAATGGATTGACATGACGGCAAACGGCAGCCCAGCATTGGATGCCTCTAATATAGAAGGCGGGGATGGCGGCGTTCGCGACCCATTCTTGCTCCGTTCCCATGATGGGGATAAGTTCTATTTGATTGCCACGGATTTGAGCATCAACCGCCGGGGCGGCTGGGGAAATGCGCAGGCCACCACAACAGGGAGCACGAAGCTGGTTATCTGGGAATCTACGGATTTGGTGAACTGGGATGAGCCGCGCCTGGTGGATGTGGCGTCCAAGCTTCCAGACGTTGGGATGGCATGGGCTCCAGAGGCATATTACGACCCGGAGACTGGGAATTATGTAGTGTACTGGGCCTCGAAGTCTTCCTGGAATGAGATTGGGGCGCAGGTGAACATGTATTATGCGACCACCAGAGATTTTTATACCTTTACTGATCCGGTTCTCTGGATTGACCGTGACCATGATATTATCGACACCACGATGATTTATGACGACACCACCCAGACGTATTATCGGGCGTCTGGCGATGGGCAGATTACGATTGAGAAGAGCAAGTCCATTTATGACGGATGGGAAATCATAGGCACGCTGTCGGGAATTTTCAATAATGACAAATACAGCGGCGCAAAGCTGGAAGGGCCTGAATTCTTTGAGTATTGCGAGGATGACTGGCTGAAAGACGCCAATGGAAATCCGGTGCGCACTTGGGGATTGATGTGCGACCAGTATGCAGAAGGAAAAGGCTACCTGCCTTTCCGTTCCACGGATTTGGCGGACATGAGTACGAAGAGCTGGTCTGCGGCAACAGACGTGAATTTCGGCGCATTAAAGAAACGCCATGGCACCATCCTGCCGATTTCCGATGCGGAATATAAGGCAGTGATGAAGAAGTTTGGGTATGGCGATGATGACACGGAAGAGAAGGTTCTGGTAGATTTTGATTTTGACACAGAGGCTGACTTGGGCAATGGCGCAAAGGGGTTTGCCAGCGAGAATGCCAAGGCGACCGGATCCTATGCCTTAAAAGGCAGCTGGAGCGAGGAAGCCAAAAAGGCTTTGTATTTAGATGGAAGCGATGCGAATTTCCTGGCCGTGACAGATAAGGAGGGCAAGAGCCTTCTGGCAGGCGTCAGCGAAATGACCATTTCCTATGAGTTTAAGCCAGACCGCTCTGATACAAACTGGGTGATGTATGCAGCGCCAAACAGCAATGCCCCGACCTATAACAGCGAGAAATACTTAGGCATTCTGGCGAAAGATGGCTCGACAACGCTGGAACGCTATAACAACAGCGGCAGCAGGCCCTCGAACCCAAGCGTCCAGACGGGAAGCGACTGGAACAGGGTGGATATTGTCATTGCCAAAACCAGTACTACGGTTTACTTGAACGGCGAGAAGAAGGCAACTACAGCCAGCAGCTATCAAATCCCGGCGATTCTGGGCAATTCCGGCATCCTCCAGATTGGGAAGGCCAACTGGGGCGGCGGTGAGTACTGCAAGGGATGGATTGACAACTTCCGTATTACAAATAAGGCCAGCAGTGAGGCTCAGATTAAGGAGCTTGCCGCTTCCTTCGTCAATACGCTGCCAGCCGTTTCAGCGGCAGTGGTAGGGACGGCGCCCACCAGGGATGAAGCCTTAGAGTACCGCGGGACAGATAACCATACGGCAATCACCTCCTTGCTTGACCGCGAGAAGAAGGAAATTCAGCCATATGTGCGCAAAAATGCGGACATTACAAAACTGCCGGTGAAATTTGATTTGGTAGGCAATGTGACGATTAAGGTAAATGGCCAGGCCGTAGAGAACGGCGCGCAGATGAACCTGTCCAGCGACACCCAGGTGGTGATGGAGCGGGGCGGCAAAGCCGAGACATGGACGGTGAAAAAGCCGATTGTCAGCAACAACCCGGTATTGCCGGGCCAGTATGCAGACCCGGATATTGACTACTTTGATGGGAAGTTCTGGATTTACCCGACCACAGATGGGTACCCAAGCTGGAGCGGGACGGTGTTCCATGCATTCTCTTCCTCAGATATGGTGAACTGGACGGATGAGGGCGTTATCCTTAAATTGGCGGATCAGACACCAGAAACCAATGAGCAGGGCGTGCAGATTGCCACCTCGCCATGGGCGGTAAAGGGCAGCGCATGGGCTCCGACCATTGAAGAGAAGAATGGCAAATACTATTTCTACTATTGCGGCAAAGATAACAACGGAACCTCCGCAATTGGCGTTGCTGTCGCAGATAATCCTGCAGGACCCTATAAGGATAAGGGCTCTGCGCTTATGACAGTGGCGATGTGCAAGGCTGTGGGCGTTTCCATGGGGCAGGCCATTGACCCATCCATTTTTACGGATGATAATGGAAAATCCTATATTCTCTTTGGAAACGGAAGTGCGGCTATCGCAGAACTGACAGACGACATGATGGGCATTAAAGAGGGCACGTTAAAGCAGATTAAAGGCTTGACAGATTTCCGCGAGTCTGTGATTGTGACTAAAAAGGATGGGAAATATCATTGGACATGGACCTGTGATGACGCCAACAGTCCGAATTACCATGTGAATTATGGCGTTAGCGATACGTTGCTCCAAGCAGACGGTTCCGCAAGCGTAACTTTGAAGAAGAAAAACCTCTTGTCGAAAGATGAGAGCAAGAATATCCTTGGTTCTGGGCATCAGTCCGTGCTTCATGTGCAGGACGCTTCCGGCAAAGAGCGCTATTTCATGGCATACCATAGGTTCTATACGCCGTTGAATATCTTTACTTCCGGCGATGGACTTGGGAAGCACCGGGAGACTTGTATTGATGAGATTACCTTTGATGACAAGGGCGAAATGGTGATTGCGCCTACCTTAGAAGGCGTGTCCGCAGTGGCGATGCCTGCAAATGGCGAAATCAAGGCTTCCTATGTGACATTGGATAAGAAAGAGATTGCTCTTGCGCCAAATGCTGCGGAGACATTGGCGGCAGTTGTAGGGCCGTACCATACGACCAACAAATCTGTCACATGGGAGAGCTCAAATGCAAATATCGCCAGCGTGGACGCCACAGGCAAAGTGACGGCCAAGGCAGCCGGGACGGCTATGATTACAGTTAAGACAGCCAATGGCAAGACGGATACCTGTACCGTAACGGTAACAGCCAAGCAGCCCACGGGCGTAACATTGAACAAGACAACATTAAGCCTGGATAAAGGCGCCAGCGAGACATTGACAGCGACCATAGCTCCGGCAGATGTGGACGCAGACCAGAAGGCTTTGACCTGGAGCAGCAGCGATGCTAATATTGCCAGCGTGGACAATAATGGAACCGTGACAGCCAAAGCAACCGGGACAGCCACCATCACGGTAAAGACAGTGAATGGCAAGACGGCTGCCTGCACCGTGACCGTAATAGGGGGGGTACAGCCGGTGAAGGTTACAAGCGTAACCCTGGATAAGGCGTCCTTGTCCCTTACCGTAGGGAAGAGCCAGCAGCTTACGGCAACCATTGCACCAGCGAATGCGACCAATAAAGGATTGAGCTGGAAGTCCAACGATACGAAGATTGCAGAAGTGGATGCGGCAGGCAAAGTGACAGCCAAGAAGGCGGGCACAGCCACCATAACGGTAACTTCTGCAGACGGCCCC
Source organism: uncultured Eubacterium sp. (assembly GCA_948472595.1). Classification (GTDB taxonomy): domain Bacteria; phylum Bacillota; class Clostridia; order Lachnospirales; family Lachnospiraceae; genus Petralouisia. The sequence goes on along the minus strand of CAOKUK010000004.1, from coordinate 4,511 downwards.
ACAGCCACCTGCAAGGTGACAGTGAAAGCTGCCGCTATCGCAGTGAAGAAAGTGTCCATAGGAAAGACGAAGCTGACTCTGGGCGTCAAGGAGAAATTTGCCCTGAAGGCAACGGTATCGCCTTCCAATGCAACCAGCAAAAAGGTGACCTGGAAGTCTGACAAGAAGAGCGTCGCCACCGTCTCCTCTAAGGGCGTGGTGACAGCCAAGAAGGCAGGCACGGCCAAGGTTACCGCCACTGCAGGCGGCAAAAAGGCCACTTGCAAGATTACGGTGAAGAAAGCTCCGTCTAAGATTACGCTGAAAGAGACGAAGAAGACGATAAAGAAGGGCAAGACTTACCAGTTGAAGGTGAAGCTGCCGAAGAATACCGCCAGCAATAAGATTACGTACACCACCAGCAACAAGAAGGTGGCGACCGTATCTGCATCTGGAAAGGTGAAGGGCGTCAAGAAAGGCAAGGCGACCATTACAGCCAAGACCTTCAATGGGAAGAAGGCAAGGGTTAAGATTACGGTAAAATAAAAAAGCAAGAGTTTCTGGAAACGGCGCAGCTTTGGCTGCGCCGTTTTGCACAGTCAGCTTAATGATTCGCATTTCATGATAAGAGAAGAATAAAATTCAAAAAATATGACAAAAAATCGAAAAAAAATCCATAGGAATATGGGGTCGCAACTGCTATAATTATAGATATTTTGTGTAATATCTTCATATATTTCTGTGAGAATATCTGCAAATTCCCCAATTTTCAGGGGGTTCTCTTAGGCTTATATCTGGTATTCCGCACAATAGGAGCAAAGAGGGAGGATGTTTGGAATCCTCCGATTATAAAAGAAAGGGAGGAAAAAGTATGAAGCATTACATGAGACGCTGCCAGGCTGCGATTTTATCTGCTGCACTGGCTTTTACTATGTTTCCGGCGCCAATGGCCAGGGCCTCGGGCATTTCGGGGGAGGCGGAAGCGGCCTTGGCTGCATCAGTTGCAGAAGCAGAGGTTATGGAGCCGCAGACGTCTTCTGCCGCATCTGCAGCGGACACCAATCTTTTGGCGGATTTTGACTTTAACACAGATCCGACAGACGGCAAATTCACTTCAAAGGACACAGTCGCTACGGTTGTGGGGACAGGCGCTGCGCTCCAGGATGGGAATGCCGGCCAGGGCAAAGCGCTGCACCTGGATGGCACGGCAAGCTACTTGGATCTTAAGAAATCCGATGGAACCAGCCTTCTGACAGGTGCGACGGAACTGACAATTTCCTACGAGTTTAAGCCGGAACGGACCGGCACGAACTGGGGGTATTTTATTGCCCCGAATGATAAGAAGCAGGGCATAGGACAAGAGGCCGGCGGAGAGCTTTACCTGGGCGCATTGATCAAAGGCGGCACGACGACGCTGGAGCGGTATAATCAGAAAAGCGGCGGCAGGCCCAAGAGCGCATCTGCTGCGACCGGCTCGGGCTGGACGCATGTGGATGCGGTATACACGCCGTCTGACACCACAATTTATGTGGATGGCATCAAGGTATCTGCTGAGGCAAGCGCCTATCCGCTGCCGGATATCCTGGGGAATGAGAGCATTTTCCAGATTGGGAAGGCCAATTGGGGGAATGGGGAATATACCCAGGGCTGGATGGATAATTTTAAAATCTATAACAAGGCTTTGACGGAAGCGGAAATCCAAAGCGTGCCCAACGAGGCATATCGGAACGCCCTGATGGACCAGCAGGCAGCGAAAATCGCACCTGTCACCATTCAGGCAGGGCAGGTGAAGCTTCCGGATTACAATGGGACGGTCACCTGGAAATCCGCAATGGACGCTGTGTCTATTGCAGAAGACGGCTTGACCGCTACGGCGGTGCAGCCGGCAGTTGGCGCAGAGGCCTTGATGGGGCAGCTGACGGCGGTGGTGACTGTCTATGGCATCACAAGGGAAGTGCCCATAAATGTGACAGTGAAGCCCCAGGTGGGGGAAAATGATCCATATGGCTACTTGATGGTTCATTTTGTGGAAGATTCTGCCGGATATGCAGAAAAAATCTACCTGGATATTTCCCGGGGGGACAATCCGGAGCAATGGGATCCCCTGAACGGCAGGCAACCCATCTTGGCCTCGAACCTGGGCAAGACAGGGTGCCGCGACCCATTCTTGACCTATAACCCGGAGACGGGGACATATTATATCCTGGCGACAGACCTGCGCGTGTTCGGCGGGGATAACGCAGGCTGGGGCGTATGGCAGCAGAATTACAGCACCAAGATGAATATCTGGGAATCCAAGGATTTGATTAGCTGGAGCGAGGTGCGCCAGTTTGACGTGGCTTTGAATACGGCGGGCGAAAAACAGGCCAATATGGGCATGATGTGGGCGCCGGAAGCCACTTGGGTGCCGGATTACTATGGGGAAAATGACGGCGCATTCGTGGTGTATTGGTCTTCCCAGTGCTATACGGATGAAGCCCAGACCCAGAAAGATTCCGGATCCAAAATCATGTGGGGCGCCACCAAGGACTTTACCCAGGAGACTTGGCAGTTTGGCGGCGTGTTCTTGGATGGGGGCTCAAAAGGCTGGATTGACACCACAATCGCCCAGAATGATGGCAAGACCTACCACATCACAAAGAGCAATGCGGAACAGATTATCATGGAAGTCACTTCGGATAAGGAATGGTGGAAGCCGACCACGAATTGGAAACGCATCCAGAGCGAAATTGGCAAGAGCCGCTTTGGGTCTGTGGAAGGCCCGGCTGTCTTCAAAGACCACAGCAATGACAGCCGCTGGTATCTTTTTGTGGACGACCTTCCCACGCCGGGGTATCAGCCTATGATTTCCACGGATTTGGATAAGGGATGGGAATACCTGGACAGCTCGGATTATTTCCTGACCAGCCTCACCAAACATGGCGGCGTGATTTCCCTGACCAAGGGGCAATATGACGCCATCCGCAAGGCGGACGCCGTGTCACTGGCAGAGAATCAGACGGATAGTGTCAGCGTAACTGTCGGCGCAGCAAAAGAAGACATTGCAAAGGCGCTTCCGGCAGCGGCAAAGGTGAACTTGGCCTATGGCATGGGAATCAGCGAGCTTCCGATTGACTGGGATTTATCCCAGGTAAAGACGGACGCCGTGGGGAAATACCAAGCAGTCGGCACGGTGCGCTCCATAAGCGCCAATAAGGATCAGTGGGTAGGCAAGGGCAATTCCACGGATTGGCAGGCGGAGGACAAGACGCTGTACAGCTCGAGGGCATTGAAGCTGAACGTGGAGGTGCGAGTGAGTTCCGGGCAAGTGGAGCCGGGCAAGGCGGACAAGAGTTTCTTGCAGGCTGCCATTGCCAAGGCAGACGCCTTAGCGGCAGACCAGGGTAAATACACAGAGGATAGCTGGGCCAATCTGCAGAAGGCTCTGACACAGGCGAAGGCTGTAATGGCCAAAGAGGACGCTGCACAGCAAGAGGCAGATGATGCGGAGGCGGCCGTAGAAGAGGCAATCAAAGCGTTGAAGAAGGCTGCAGGCAAGGACGCCATCGCATATTTTGACTTCGAGGAAGAGGCGCAGTATGGGAAATTCACTTCCAATGACGCAGAGGCCACAGTGACCGGAACGGTGAAGCTGCAGGAGCGGGACGCCCAAAATGGCAAAGCTCTTTATCTGGATGGGAGCGCAAGCTGGCTGAGCCTTGCGAAGTCTGGCGGTGGAAGCCTCCTGTCAGGCTTGGACGAGGTTACCATTTCCTTTGACGTCAAGCCAGACCGGACAAGCACGAACTGGGGATTTTTTGCAGCCCCCAATGCCAATAAACAGGAATATGGCAAAGAGTATTATATTGGTGCTATGATTAATGGTGGGAAGACCACGATTGAGCGGTACAATAACAATGGGAGCAGGCCGAACAGCGCTTCTGCCACTACCGGGACAGGCTGGTCCCATGTGGATGCAGTGCTTACGGCAGGCATGACCACCCTTTATGTGGACGGCCTCAAGCAGGCAGAGGAAGCCAGCAGCCATACCTTACCGGCTATCCTGGGCAGCAACAGCATTTTCTACATTGGCAAGGCAAATTGGGACAATGGGGAATACACCAAAGGCTGGATTGACAATTTCGCAGTATATGGCAAGGCTTTGTCCGAGGAAGAACTGGTCGACCCGGATAAGGCAGAGCCGTTGGTAGAGGCAGCGAAAGACGCTCTTACCTTAGACAGCCAGGCAACAGCAGACTTCGCATTGCCAAAGAGCATTGGCAGCAATGTCTCCATTTCCTGGAGTCTGAAGGGGAGCAGCGATTGCCTGTCCGTTGCGGACGGCATGGCAAAGGTGACCCGCCCGGCCAGGGGTCAGCAGGATGCATCGGCAACCCTTGTGGCGGAACTGAAATTGGGCAGTGTGAAAGCTGTGAAGGAATTCACGATTACAATCCCAGCTTTAAGCGAAGAGGATGTGAAGGATTGCATCGTAATTCCGGCTAAGATTACAAGCGACCTCCAGTCCGAAGTGAACGGAGAGAAGATTACTT
>CAOKUK010000003.1 GCA_948472595.1 uncultured Eubacterium sp. | reverse complement strand
CAGGACATATCGATCCCCCACCTTAGTCTGCTCAATATGAATCCCGCAGCGCTTGCCCATCAAGGTAAAGCCCAAATTGTTCATAACAGTCCCTACGATGGTGTCTTTCTTTAATTTCCCATGGTCTTTCATATAATTCCCAATAATGGCCATCACCTGGTCGCCGTCCACGATATTGCCCTTCTCGTCCACAGCCAGCATGCGGTCCGCATCGCCGTCAAAGGCCAGGCCCACGTCAGCCTTCTCATATACGACCCTGGCTCGCAGCTCATCCATATGGGTGGAGCCACAGTTGGCATTGATATTGGTGCCGTCCGGGTTCACATGAATGGCCACCAGGTTCGCTCCCAGCCCCCGCAGCGTCTCCACGGCAGTATAGTGGGATGCGCCCTCGGCACAGTCCACCACAATCTTCATGCCGCTCAAATCCACCGGAACCGTTTTCTTCATGAAAAAGACATATTCCTCCCGGGCGTCAAAACGGTAGCTGATGCGCCCAATCCCAGAGCCTAAAGGCATCTGCACATCTTTCATGCCATTTTTAATCAGAGCCTCAATCTCATCCTCCAGCTCATCGGAAAGCTTGTAACCTTCGCCGTTGAAAAACTTAATCCCATTGAATTCCATTGGGTTATGGGATGCGGAAATGACAACCCCGGCATCCACCTTGTGCTTCTTGGTCAGGTATGCAATCGTAGGCGTAGGCACTACCCCCATATACACGGCGTTCGCCCCTACGGAGCATATGCCAGCCATCAATGCGTTTGCCAACATCCCGCCAGATATCCTGGTATCGCAGCCTACGATAATGGTAGGCTGGTGCGCCTTCTCCTTGGTGAGCACGTAAGCCCCTGCCTGCCCCAGCTTCATAGCCAGCTCAATGGAAAGCTCCGTGCCTGCTACACCCCTTACTCCATCTGTCCCAAACATTCTTGCCATAATTCCTCTCCAATCTGTCTTTTTATCAGTCTCCTGTCCCATTCCTTTCAGCATCCGGATTGTCCTCGTCGCCATCTTCCAAACCGCCGCCATCCGTCTCGTCCCTGTCCTGGCCTGGCGTCGTATTGCCTGGCGTTGTCTGGCCCGGCGCTGTATTCCCTGGCGAGGCATTCCCCGCCCCGGTGTTGCCGCCTCCCTGCGGGGTATCCTGGCCGCCCTCTTCTCCCTCTAATTCTGCCCTCGTGTCAATCAGCGTCACCTGTACATTAACAGTGCCTACCAGCTCATAGCGGTCATCGGGCAACGTAATGGCCACTTCCAAGCTATGGGTGCCTGGGGGCAAATCTGCCAGATTGACAGCCCCCTGGATATCCCTGGCCTGGAAGTCCTCCATATCCTCTTTCAGCGCCCGCACGGTCACAGGCACGGTGTTGCTGGCGTATTTCAGCTCATAATCGCGGTTCTGCCCGGAAACTGTGATGCTGTCCACCGGGATATTGAAGACCTTGGATTCCTTGCGCTCAATCATGACCTTCACGGCAATCTGGTTGGCGGCCTCATCCACCAAGGAAATCCCTTCCCCTAGATAAGGCGTGATATCTATCGTGGTGTCAAAATCCTTATTGACGCCGTCTAAATTGATGACGTCCGCTGGGATATTGATTGCGGAAATGCCATTCAAAGTAACTGGGTCGCCCTTAATCATCACGGACTCCGGCGCATATTCCATGCCTTGGTACTGGCAGCCGATAGCCGGAGTGCCGCTCACCTCGAAATGGATGGGCACGCTCTTGGTCCCCAATATCTTGGCCCGAATGGTGACGATGCTCTGGTTCATCTCCAACAAGTCTGAGATAATCACATTCCCATCCTCATCATAGAGGGTAGGCACCACATTGTCCGACACATCACTGGAAACCCCGTCCACGTTGATGCTGGCCGCTACCCGGCTAATGCGGGAGACTACGGATTCCGGCCCGGAGACCTTCAAAAGGTTCGGGGTCACCTCCACTTCCCCAATAGCGGATCCCTCTGCAGGCGTGCCCGAAGCATCTGGGGAAATGACAAACTTCTTCTCCGCCAAATCCTCCAAGGTAATCTGTAGGTTCACGGTCCTTCGGATTATGTCAATCCTCTTATCGTTCTTCTTGGCGCTAATCTCAATGGGCACCAGCTTAGGGTCTCCCTCCTGGTTCAGGTTCACCTGGCTTAAGTCCGCCGTCACGCTGAAATCATCCCCAGTCATGTCCTCTACATAACTCCTGGGGCCGGAAATGTAGAATACGGCAATATCCGAATCCTTAACCACAGAAGGGACCTTCCCCATCTCTGCGATAACGTTCTTATTCAAAATCTCCACCGGCACGGAAAAGGACTTGGTGGCCTCCGGATCCGCCATTTTCACCACCACCATCCAGAGTATTACGGAAAACAGGATGGACAAGACTTTAAGCCCTGGGTTATTTACCAGATGCTTCATCATTTTTTTGAACATGCTTCATCCTCCTTTTCCAAATCCGGAACCTGGCCACATCCATTGCGCCCTTGCGGATAAAATTCAGCTTCCCTTTCAAATACTCTGCGTCCACGTTGCGGTACAGCTCGCCGCCGATGGCGATGGACACATTTCCCGTCTCCTCCGACACCACGATAGTCAAAGCATCGCAGACCTCGCTGATGCCCACCGCAGCCCGATGCCGGGTCCCGAGCTCCTTGCTCAGGCTCATATTGTCTGAAAGGGGCAGGTAGCAGGTGGCTGACACAATCCGGTCTCCCCGCAGGATAATCGCCCCATCGTGCAGCGGCGTGTTATGCTCAAAGATATTGATTAAGAGCTGGCTGGAAACAATGGAATCCAGCGCAATCCCCGTCCTCTCATATTCCCCCAGCGCCACGTCCTGCTCAATGACAATCAATGCGCCAGTCTTCACCTTGGCCATTTCGTAAGTGGCTTTCACAATCTCATTGGCCACGCGCTCACTGAACCGCTCCTGAACCTTCTGGGATTCAAAGGAGAACAGCGATGTGAGGAAGTTTTTCTGCCCCAACTGCTCCAAGGCCCTGCGCAGCTCCGGCTGGAAGACAATGATAATGGCGATGACGGCCACGTTGATGGTCTTGCCCGCAATCCACAGGATGGTATTCATCTGGAACATTGCGGCAATCAGCACGAATACCAGCACCACAATAATCCCCTTCAGCAGGTTCCAAGCCCTGGTCTGCTTGAACCATACCAGAATATTGTATATCAGGACTGTGAGAATGATAATCTCCGCAATATCCGTCTTTGTAATTGTCGGCCGGTCAACCCAGAAAAGGTATTTTGACGCAAAGGAATTCAATATTGCAAATAATTCCTGTACCATAGCTTCCTCCATTCTGTGCACTGTTTAATCCAGCAGGTCCTGGTCAATATCCAGTTCCTCTGCCAGCTGCTTGCGGCTTACGGTAGTTCGGTTCTTAGGGGTAATCCGCTTGACCCGTTTGTCCTTCTTTGCGACAAATATCTTAGGGACCGCCTTTACAAAATAATAGTATTCATCATCCTCAAACTGCACCCGCTCCACCCGGGAAAAGTCCAGGTTGTAAAAGCAGAATTCCAATAGGAGGGAAACTGCCACGGACAGCAGCGTGCCTAAAATAGCCCACAGGATTTTCCCAGGCATGGCTAACAGGATATACCCCACAACAAGGACTCCCATCTGCACCAGGTTCCCCGCAAACAGCGCAATACTCCAGGCATAGGCGATAGACATCCTGCGAATCGCATAGACTGCCAGAGCGGTGGCCAGGAAAGCCCCCAGGACAAGGAACATTTCCTTATTGTCCGTCAGCGTCTTTAGGGCTGCCGAAAGCTTGGAGAACCCTTCCGCCTCTTCCTCCGACGTGAACACCGCAATATTCTCCTGGATGCCCCGGATATAGAAAAAGGCCGTCGCCCCGCCTAAGGCGGACAGGTAGGCGGAAGGCTCCTCCAAAAGCCCCATGGCCACCGGCATCACCTGGGGCACCCGAAAAGCGCAGAGCAGCGGGGTCAAAAGCGCACTGTAGCCATGCCCCGGCGCAAACCTCCAATACAGGAAAAACAGCAGCAGCAAGAGGGCCAGCCAGATAGCGCACGCCTCCAAAGACAGCGCCCAAAAATGCAGCGCCGCAAGGCCGCAAGCCGCCGCCACCATGGCGCCGATGGGCAAAAAGGCACATGCCAGCGCCAGCAGCAGGACCACTGCCAGCTGGTTCAGCCGCTCCATATACCCCATCGTGCTATTAATCCAGAGGAATACGGCGATTCCCAGCAGAAATTTCACTGCCACCGTCACATAGATTTCATATTTTCCATAAAAATTGCGCAGCTTTTCCCTTATTTCCAATAAAAATGTCATTTCCAATCCTCCGAGGGCTGTGCCTTTTCTTCCTTTTCCTGAAGCTTCTGCACCTTCTTCAGGATGGCGTAGTATTCCTTCGTGCCCGCCGTGGCCCTGGCATAACGGCGGCTATAGACAATATATGCAATGGCCTGGAAAATTGCGATAAAAGCCAGGTATTCTAAAAGAAGGGGGACGCCGATAGAAGAAAGCACATCGCTGTCTAAAATCTCCGCAATATCCTCCATCCCATACAGCACCCGGAACAAGAGCAGGATGCCAAAGCATAGGGTGGAAGAAAAGAAGGTCTTCACCCCCTGATAGCTGATATAGTCCTTTCGGTAATATTGCTTTATGGGGATGTATTCCTTCCCCTCCCCCTTCTCGTAAGAAGCCATCTTCGCCATCAGGCGAATTCTCTCTTCATTCAGCATATCTGCACCACCCATTTTCTAAAAAAACTGCCTGCAGATCCTGCCGCAGGGAGGGATTCGGCTTTTGCGCCTATCCCTTCCCCGGCCGCTTGTCTGCCGGCAGCTTTAGCTATCCAGAAACCGCATCCTGTCCTTTGTGCTGGTAACGCCCTTCTGCTCCCGCTTAACGGGGGCTGATGGGCGCTTGATTGCACCGGACAATTCATGCTGGAGGCTTGTTTTGCACTTGTCGCAAAACCTTCCGCTCAACACCTTGCCCCCGCACATCTCGCAATCCAAGGTAATCTGGGACTCCTCCGTAAAAGTCAGGCGTTCCTCGCGAACCCACTGCTTAATCTGCTTCACAGAAACCTCATTCTTCTCTGCAATTTCATTCAAGGGAGCTTTGGGGTATGTCCGTAGGAATTCCTTCACATTTTGGAACTTCTCTTCCAAATCCGCCAGACATGCCGGGCAAAGCTGCTGCCCATGCAAATAATTAAAAAGCCTTCCGCAGCCTCTGCAATTTCTTACTTCCATATCTCATTCCCTCCTAATGCCCTTTGCCAATGCTGACACTTAAACAATAGACATGCCCCACGCCGGCGCGGCGCAGCTCCCTGGCCGCCTCATTCATAGTGCTGCCTGTCGTGTAAATGTCATCTATAAGTAAGATATGGTCTAATTGTACCTTATTTTCCTTCATTTTAAAAGCCTTTTTCAAATTATTTTTCCGCTCCCCCACACTTAATTCCTTCTGTGCGCCCGTATCCCGGATGCGGAGCAGCAAATTCCCATAAACGGGAAGGCCCATCCGCTTTCCCACTTCCTTGGCCACCAGCTCCGCCTGGTTGTAGCCGCGCCGCCGGTATCTGGCCTTGGAGATTGGAATGGGGACGATTGCCTGAACCTTGCGCATCCGAATCCAGTCCCCATAGATGCGCACCAGCTCCGCCCCATAATAGGCTGCATATTCCCGGCGGTTCTGGTATTTAAAACGGTAAATCGAATCCTTCACCTTCGCTCTGTAGACCCATAAGGCCTTTCCCTGATCGTATTCTGCCTTGCCCCTGGCGCAGTCAAAGCAATACTCCTGCCGCTCATCCGCCAATGGCTTCCCACACTTCATGCATGCCGGACCCGTTATATACTCCGGCTTATCCCTGCAAGCCCGGCACGCCATCTCCCCAGCCACAAACAGGGAGTGGAACAGGACGCCGTCGCAAATGGGGCATCTTGGCGGGAAGAAAATGCGCATGAGGCTCTTTATGATTTGCATATGCATCGTCTGCAAAAATCTCTCTTGGCAAATCTATGGTATCATACTTACACCTATGATTCTATAGAAAATTTCTTAAGTTTTTATAAAATATCCCAGCCCCGTATAGCGCTTCTGCTCGCTGACATTCGCCACCATTCCCTGGAATGTGCGGTCGTCCCCCACCAGGGTGACGCATTTCTTCGCCCGGGTGACGGCTGTATAGAGGAGGTTGCGGTTCATCAGCATCTTAGGCCCTGTAAGCAGCGGGATGACCACCGCTGGGTATTCGCTGCCTTGGGACTTGTGGATGGTGATGGCATAGGCCAGCTCCAGCTCCTCTAGCTGCTTGAAGGAGTACTCCACCATGCGCCCCTCGTCAAACTCTACGGCCAAAGTCTCCCCATAGGGATTGATGGTGCGGATAATGCCCATATCGCCGTTGAAGATGCCCATGCCCTTCTCTACAGCAATGCCATACCTGCTGCGAATTTCCCATTCCAGCTGATAGTTGTTCTTAATCTGCATGACCTTATCGCCCTCCCGGAACACCGTATCCCGGAACTCCTGCTCCTGCTTATCCGGCGCAGGGGGGTTCAAGTACTGCTGCAAGATTCCATTCAGCCGCTCCACTCCCAAGAGCCCCTTGCGCATAGGGGTCAGGACCTGGATGTCAAAGGGGGTGGCGTCCACAAATTTCGGGAGCTTTTGGTGGATAAGCTGGATGACCACCCGGATAATCACATCCGCCTCAAAGCGCTTCAAGAAGAAAAAGTCCATGCTCTGATTGTCCAATGCGACTGGCTCCCCCCGGTTAATCTTATGGGCGTTGACGATGATGTCGCTTTGAGCCGCCTGGCGGAACACCTTCGTTAAGCGCACCACATGGAAGCGGCCGGAATCAATCATGTCCCGCAGAACGCTCCCCGGGCCCACGCTGGGCAGCTGGTTCACATCCCCTACCAGCACCAGACGGGTTCCTGGCAAGACTGCCCTCAGCAAGTGGTACATCAGGGAAATGTCCACCATGGACATCTCATCTATGATTATGACATCCGCCTCCAGGGGATTGTCCTCATTGCGCTCAAAGCGGCCGTCCCCCTCCGGCCCGCCGTTCACCTCCAGCATCCGATGGATGGTCCTGGCCTCGAAGCCCGTTGTCTCGCTCATGCGCTTGGCAGCCCGCCCCGTAGGAGCAGCCAGGAAAATATCCAGCCCCTCCATCTCAAAATACCGGATAATCGTATTGATTGTGGTGGTCTTCCCAGTGCCCGGCCCCCCGGTAATCACCGTCAAGCCATTGGAGGCAGCCTGACGCACAGCCTCTGCCTGCAGCGCATCCAAAGCCATCCCTGTGGCCTCCTCAATCTCCGCCATCCGCCTGCTAATCCCATCCTCCGGCGCCTCATAGGAAATATCCAGCCTCTTTAGCATCGCAGCCGTGTTGGCTTCCATATAATAATAATGGGCCGCATAGATAAACTGGCCGCCCTCTGTCTCTTTCACTATGATTTTTTTATCTATGGCCAGATCCATGTAGTATTTCTCCATATCCTCTGGCACAATCCCCAAAAGCTCTGCCGCCTTCTGCTCCAGCAGCTTTGTGGGCAGGCAAGTATGCCCATCCTGGGCAGACTGCATGAGGGCATACAAAATGCCGCTCCGGATACGGAAGTCCGAATCGGCGCAAATACCAATCCTGGAGGCGATTTCATCCGCCATCTTAAACCCTACGCCCTGGATGTCCTCCGCTAAGCGGTAAGGGTTCTCCTTCAAAATCCCATAGAGCCTCTGGCCATAGGCCTGGTAAATCTTTGCGCCCAAAGACTGTGAAATCCCATATTGCTGCAGGAAAATCATCGCTTGGCGCATCTCCTGCTTGCCCGCCACCTGAGCAGCGATATCCATGGCCTTGTTCTTGCTGATGCCCTTCACCTCTGCCAAGCGCTCCGGATCCTCTTCTATCACCCGAAACGTGTTCTCCCGGAACTTGCGGACAATGCGGGAAGCCAAGGCCGCCCCTACGCCCTTGACAGCCCCAGAGCCTAAGTAGCGCTCCATGGAAACCTCATCCTCCGGCGGCTTCACCTGGAAGGTCTCCATCCTGAACTGCCTCCCATAGGAAGGGTGGGTGGCATATTCCCCATCCATAGACAGGCTCTCGCCCTCGCCTACGCCGTGGAACAGCCCCACGCAAGTGACCTCTTCTTCCCCGCAGACCAAATCCAGCACTGTATAGCCATTCTCCGGATTCTGGTACACAATATGCCCTACAAACCCTGTCAGCGTATCCACAGCCTTATTCCAAGCCGTAATTGCGCTTCATCTGCTCATACAGCATCTGCGCAATCCCCAACCCGCCAGATTCCGTTGACTGCTCGGCAAAGGCCTGGGTCATCTGCTCCTTGTAGTAATCCTGGAGCTGCTTCGTGGAGGAAGACATCTCCATGCTGGACTCCGGCACCATTTTCTGCATCGCCTTGAACATCTGCTCCACAAAATAGGACTCAAAATCCCTGCAGACAGACATCAGCTCATCCTCTGTGGCCTTGGACAAATCAGAGTTCAAAGTCTCCTCCAGCTTGCCGGTAGAGGTGGTGTCCATATTGTAATTGCTGTATGGGTTAATCCCATCTAAGCTAAGACTCATATGCGCCCTTCTTTCTATATTCTATCGTAATGGCCCCTCCCTTACCTCTTCAGCTGGTTCGCCTGCCCCAGCATGTCGTCAGAGGCCTGAATGGCCTTGGAATTCATCTCATAGGCTCGTTGAGCCACAATCAAGTTCACCATTTCATCCGCCACCTGGACATTGGAGCCTTCCAAATACCCAATGCGGATAACGCTCGGGGTCAGGTTCGGGTTCGTGGCCTCGCTTATGGGCGCGCCAGAGGCATCCGTCACCTGCAACAGGCTGTTGGACAGCTTCTCCAACCCTGCCGGGTTGCTGAACTGATACATCCCAAAAGCAGCATTCAAATCCACAAAATTCCCTTGGGGATCCAGATAGCCAAAATTCCCCTCAGAGGACACGGACAGCCTGGTAGTGCTCACGTCTGCCGGGATTCGGATGGGGTTCCCATTGGTGTCTAACACCGGATACCCTTCGGAAGTCACCAACGTCTTAAATCCATCCCCCTCTAAGCTCAGCTTGAAATCACCCTTACGGGTGTAATATGTATTGCCGTCTGCACCTCGGACTGCGAAGAAGCCATCCCCATTAATGGCAAAAGCCGTATCGCTCTCGCTCTCCAGCATAGGCCCTTGGCCAAAGTAAGAGGTGATGGATGCAACCCTGGTGCCCAGCCCCACCTGTGCGGTGATAGGCTTCTGCTCCCCATTGGCCGTGGTGGTCCTGGTCTGGAGGGTCTGGTACAGCAGGGACTTGAACTCTGCCTTCTCTGTCTTATATCCATTGGTATTCACGTTCGCCAGGTTGTGGGCAATGCTGTCTACTGCCGTCTGCTGGGCAATCATGCCGGACGCCGCCGACCACAATGCTCTCATCATATCAATACAGCTCCTTCCTATGCCTTGCCGATATTGTTCACGGCCTTGTCAAGTGTCTCGTCTATTGTCTGGATAATCTTCTGGTTGGACTCATAAGCCCTGGAAATGGTAATCATCTCCACCATCTCGGAGATGACGTTCACATTCGACATTTCCAGCGTGCCCTGCACCACCTTGGGGGTCGCTGCCTGGCGCTGGCCGCCTTCCACCATGTCATACATATTCTCGCCATATTTCGACAGATAATTGTAATCCGCAAAGTCCACCAGCCCAATCTGGCCCACCTGCACGTTATTCTGGTAAATATAGCCGTTCTCATCCACTACAATCTTCACATTGGGGTCTACCCGGATGTACCCGGCCTGGCCGGGATTGCCCGCCTGCGCCGCCGCAGGGTTCAGCACGAAATCCCCATCCTTCGTCCTCAAATAGCCGTCCTGGCTGACTGTAAACGCACCGTCCCTGGTATATTTCACAGAAGCCTCCCCATCCTTGCTAGTGAAGGAAATTGCAAAGAAGCCATCCCCGTCCAAGGCAATGTCATAGGCATTGTCCGTGACGCGAAACGCCCCCTGCCCAAAATCCGTATAGCATTCCCCAATCTTCACGCCCAGGGAAATATCCCCAAGCCGCTTGGCCATGCCAAAATCCGAGGTGTCCTTAATCTTAAGAGCCAAGGTCTCGTCAAAGGACTGGGAGGTGGAGCCTTCCTTCTTAAATCCATTCGTTGCAGAATTGGCTAGGTTGTTGGTCAAGACATCCAATCGATTCTGCTGGTTCAGCATGCCTGTATAGGCAGTGTACAATCCTTTTACCATATCTTACTGCTCCTTCTCGTTACTGTGATACCCAAAGCAGCCGAGGCTTGCCATGGGCATGCGGCCATACGCATCCATTGATATGCTTCTGCGCCCTATTCTATTATATCGGCTACTCTTCCCGTTTCCCTGATAAAAATTCTACATATTTTCCCGTGCCAATCGCAACGCAGGTCATAGGCTCCTCTGCCGTCATAGTATTGATCCCAGTCCGATCCTCAATCAGCTCTTCCAGCCCCCGAAGCAGGGAGCCGCCGCCCGTCAAGATAATCCCCCGATCCGCCACGTCTGCGGCCAGCTCCGGCGGCGTCTTCTCCAACACGCTGTGGACTGCCTCCACAATCTGGAGCGTATTCCCCCGCAGTGCCTCCTCTGTCTCTTCAGAAGACACAGACACGGTCTTAGGAAGGCCCGTCACCAGGTTCCTGCCTCGGACGTCCATGGTGTCATTCTGAGCCAGCGGGAAGCAGGTCCCAATCTTAATCTTAATGTCCTCTGCAGTCCTCTCGCCAATCAGCAAGTTGTGCTTCTGCCTCATATAGCGGACAATAGCCTCGTCAAAATCATCCCCGGCAATCTTAATGGAGGTGCTCACCACCGTGCCCCCTAAGGAAATCACAGCGATATCCGCCGTGCCGCCGCCAATATCCACAATCATATTGCCGCAGGGCTTGGCAATGTCCACGCCTGCGCCGATAGCCGCCGCAATGGGCTCCTCGATAATCGACACCTCCCGGGCGCCTGCCTGGTACGTGGCGTCCTCCACTGCCTTCTTCTCCACCTCCGTCACGCCGCTTGGGACGCACACGCTAATCCTGGGCTTGCGGAAGCTCTTCTTGCCCAAGGCTTTCTGGATAAAGTATTTCAGCATCTTCTCCGTCACCGTATAGTCTGAGATGACGCCCTGGCGTAAAGGCCTGACTGCGACAATATTCCCTGGGGTCCTCCCCAGCATCAGCCGGGCTTCCTCCCCAATGGCTTTTATCTTATTCGTATCCCTGTCAAAAGCAACAACGGAAGGCTCCTTTAATACAACGCCTTTCCCTTTGATATACACTAGAATGCTAGCTGTGCCTAAATCAATTCCAATATCTGTGGCCATATGACTGTCCCCTTTCGTTCTCTATGTGAACACACTTCAACATGATATTCTATTTTTCCATACATAGTTACATTATATACAATCCAGAAGAATTTTCAAAGCCTTTTTTTCCAAATATTGAAAAAACATGCATTCTTAACCATTTTCACAGGCTTCCTTAGAAAAGTTTATGTATTTTTTATATTTTTCCCTATTTTTTTGCACTTCTCTCACATATATATCACATTTCCCTCTTATACTAAATCATGTACTAGCTAATAAGCTAATATAATTTTTCATAACTCATGCTTCCTGGATTCCCGGAATCCAGGAGGTACTCCCCGTAGATTTTGAGCCATCCGCAAGGATGGCTCTTATCGATGAAGCAAACGCCTTCGCATTTTCGCGCACAGCGCCCTCCCGAATCCCATTCGTTGAAAAAGCCATCTGGCGGCAGATACAACCCCCTGCAGCCAGATGGCTTCCTTTTTCCAATATCCATGCAAGCATGGCCATTTTCCCCATCACTTGCGGGAGTAACCCGCTATCACTTTTCCTACACCACGCCCTGGGCAATCATGGCCTCAGCCACTTTTTCAAACCCTGCAATGTTGGCGCCTGCCACGTAATCGCCTTCCTTGCCATAGCGCTTTGCAGCGTCGTCCAGGTTGTGGAAGATATTTACCATAATCCCCTGGAGCTTGCTGTCAACCTCCTCAAAGGTCCAGCTTAAGCGCTCGGAGTTCTGGCTCATCTCCAATGCGGAGGTGGCCACGCCGCCTGCATTGGCAGCCTTGCCTGGGGCAAACAGCACCTTATTCTGCTGCAAGTACTCTGTGGCCTCTAAAGTGGTAGGCATATTGGCGCCCTCTGCCACTGCGATGCAGCCGTTTGCCACCAATGCCTTGGCATCCTCTAAGAACAGCTCGTTCTGCGTTGCGCAGGGAAGTGCGATATCGCATTTTACGCTCCAAACGCCGCGGCCTTCATGGTACTCTGCGCTTGGGCGGGCTGCCGCATATTCTGTCAGGCGCGCGCGCTTCACCTCTTTCACTTCCTTTAACAGCTCTACGTCAATGCCTTCCGGGTCGTACACCCACCCAGTGGAGTCGCTGACGGTCACCACCTTTGCGCCCATCTGGTGCGCCTTTTGGGTAGCGTAGATAGCCACGTTTCCAGAACCGGATACGCATACCACTTTGCCTTTCATGTCATGGCCGTTGCATTTGAGCATTTCCTCGGTCAGGTACAGCAAGCCGTAGCCTGTAGCCTCGGTACGGGCCAGGGATCCGCCATAGGCAAGGCCTTTGCCTGTCAGCACGCCCTCATAAGTGCCGCGGATCTTCTTGAACTGGCCGAACATGTAGCCGATTTCCCTTGCGCCTGTGCCGATGTCGCCAGCCGGAACATCTGTGTCGGCGCCAATATACTTGCTCAGCTCTGTCATAAAGCTCTGGCAGAATGCCATCACCTCACGGTCAGACTTGCCCTTGGGGTCAAAGTCGGAGCCGCCCTTGCCGCCGCCGATTGGGAGCCCGGTCAGGGAATTCTTGAAAATCTGCTCAAAACCCAAGAATTTGATAATCCCAAGGTTTACGGATGGATGGAGGCGGAGGCCGCCCTTGTAAGGCCCAATGCTATTATTGAACTGCACGCGGTAGCCTGTGTTCACCTGCACCTGGCCTTTGTCATCCACCCATGGCACCCGGAACTTGAACTGCCTGTCCGGCTCGGTCAGGCGCTCTAACAAGGCTTCCCTGCGGTATGTCTCCTCATTGGCCTCAATCACCGGCCTTAAGGATTCCAATACCTCCTTCACTGCCTGGTGGAATTCTGGCTCTGCGGGGTTCTTGGCAATTATGCGCTCTAATACTTCATCAACATAGCTCATTTTTCAGTCTCCTTCTATTAATATACTGTGTTTGATTGATACGTTATATTTTTTCCAGGTCTTATTGTAATCTTCTTTTTTTTATTTTGCAATATTTTTTTTCATTTCTTTTACGCTACCGCATCCTATAGGGGGCTCTTTTGCTCTGGGCCGCAAAGCTTTATCACAGCCAACACGCCGAGCATCAGCGCTATCCCTACCGGGAGGGCAATCCAGGCTGTCCGCACGAATCCTGCCACAAGGTAAGTCACAAAGGACACCGCAGCCGCCGTAATGGCATAGGGGAGCTGGGTGGACACATGGTTCACATGGTTGCACTGGGCGCCGGCCGAAGCCATAATCGTGGTATCTGAAATAGGAGAGCAATGGTCGCCGCACACGGCTCCCGCCATGCATGCGGAAATGGATATAATCATCATATTGGGGTCAGTCTTGGCAAATACGGCCACCACGATGGGAATCAGGATGCCGAAGGTGCCCCAAGAGGTCCCTGTGGCAAAGGCCAAGAAGCATCCCACCAGGAAGATAATGGCTGGCAGGAAGCTGACCAAGCCTTTGGCATTGGATTCCACCAGGCCTGCCACAAAATCAGCTGCGCCCAAGCTGTCCGTCATGGCTTTCAGAGTCCAGGCCAGGGTCAAAATCAGGATGGCTGGCACCATAGCCTGAAAGCCCTCAGGCACGCAGGCCATGGATTCCTTGAATTTCAAAGTCCTGCGGGCAGCATAGAAGACAATGGTAATGATAAAGGCGAAGAAGCTGCCCAATACCAGGCCCACGGAGGCGTCGCTTTGGGAAAATGCGGCCACAAAGCCTTCCCCGCCAAAGAAATCTCCAGTGTAAAGCAAGCCAATGACGCAGCTGGCTATCAGCACCAGGATAGGAAATACTAAATCCAGCACCGTGCCCCGGGCATTCCCTCCCTCCTCCTTGGCATTGGCATAGGGACGGTCCGATGTGGTGAACAGGTCGCCGGATTTGGCGTTTTCCTCGTGCCGCCTCATAGGGCCAAACTCCACGTTCAGCAGCACCATGCCCACCATCATGACTATGGTCAGCAAGGCGTAAAAGTTATAGGGTATGGCGCGGACAAAGATGGAGAGGCCGTCCTCCCCTTCCACAAACCCTGTGACAGCCGCCGCCCAGGAAGACACGGGGGCAATGATGCAGACTGGAGCCGCCGTGGCGTCAATCAGGTAGGATAGCTTTGCCCGGGACACATTGTGCTTGTCCGTGACGGGCCGCATCACGCTCCCTACCGTCAGGCAGTTGAAATAGTCGTCAACGAAAATCAGAACGCCCAGCAGGATAGTGGCCAGCTGCGCCCCGATGCGGCTCTTGATGTGCTCGCCGGCCCAGCGCCCAAAGGCAGCAGAGCCCCCTGCTTGGTTCATCATGCACACCAAGATGCCCAGAATTACCAAAAATACCAGGATGCCCACATTGTAGCTGTCAGACAGCACCCCGATAATCCCATCCTGGAATACGTGAGTGACCGTCTTCTCAAAGGTAAAGCCCGAATAGAACAGGCCGCCAATTAAAATCCCCACAAACAGGGAACTGTACACCTCTTTCGTAATCAAGGCCAATACAATTGCCACTACCGGGGGCAGCAGCGCCCAAAACGTGGCGTACATGGCAGGCTGGTATTCCTCCGCCCCTTCTGCCGCAAAGGCCAGAATCGGGCTGCACATTGCCAGCAGCGCCACTGCCGGGGCTGCATGCATCCATCTGCGCTTTCTCTCTCTTGTCATAAACCTTCTCCCTTTCCTAAAAATTGACAGAACAAAGAATCCTGGAGGGTTTTTATCTTAATAAGAAAGTCTGTGTTTTCACACGTTAGCGCAGCAAAGTCTTACCTATAAGATAAAAACAGGCTCCATATCCTGAACAATGCTTCCCGGAAGCAAATCCATGGCATAGAGCCTGTTTACTCATTTTCTCCATATTCCATGATAGCGCTCCACTGCTGTGACAGTCTGCAGCATCTTCTGCTGCAGCCCAGGGGAAACGCCCTTCCAGGATGGCCTTTGCCCCTTCGGCGGGCTCCCCTTTCACAGCACAGCGGCGGGCTTTGTGCTTTTTGCTGCAAACAGCCCTTTCCCTGGACAGCCACTGTGCGTTACTCATGAATCCCGCGCCTCTATCTGGTCCATTATTCATATATTTAGTTGTATCACGTTCCATCGCATATGTCAAGGAGTATCTTCCGGGCTTTGCCGTACTTCATGCGCCACAATTCCTTCTGCCGCTCTTCCACGGCCTCTTCCCCCAGCAGGCGGGTCTCATCGGAATTATGCTCCAAATCCGCCAGCTTCACAGTCCTAGCCACAGGATTCTTTCGAATCCTGCGCACATAGTCAAAATAGCCCTCGCTGGGGTTGTGGGTCAGCAGCGCCACGGCCTCGACGACCTCCTGGGGAAATTCTTGCGCCAACTGCTCCAATGTAATATCCGTATCTTCCACAATATCATGGAGAAGCGCCACGCAGGCGGACACTTCATCTTCCATCTGCTCCGCCAAATGCAGGGGATGGAACACATATGGCATGCCGCCTGCATCCACCTGCCCCCGATGGGCGTCGTAAGCGAGTTTCATGGCCTTTTTGGTTAACGGTGTATAGATCAATCTGTCTGCCCTCCCTGCTTGCTGCGCCTATGGATCTCTCTCGGGATTCCCCATATGCCCCTTATTCTTCTCCTTCTGGCTCTCCGTCACTCGATTCCAATTCTTCCTCCATATCCTCTGCGGACACCTCGCTGACCTCTGCAGAGCTATACAGGAAATCTATCACCTTGCTGCGCAAAATCTGCCGCATGATGTAATCCTTTCCGTATTCCTCCTCATACTCCTCCAAGGAATCATACTCTTCCTCCTCTGCCATTTTCTTAAGGTCTGCCTGGTATTCTTCGTCATCGACCTGCAAGCCTTCCTTCTCGGCAATGGCCTGAACCACCAGCGCCTCATTTACCCCAATCAATACCTCCGCTTCCAAATCCTCCTCGCTCCCCACATACTCTGCCAGGAAATCTTCGTATTCCACGCCCATAAATTCTGCAAACAGCTGATAATTCTCCACTGTCTCTTGGCGCAGGGTATCGTAAAGCTCTTGCGGGTACCCTTCTAACGTGGCATTCTCCACTGCCTGAGACAATGCCTCCTCCTGCGCCTCCATCAGGGAATTCGACTTTTCATCCTCCAACAGCTCTTCCTTCTTCTGCGCCTCGTACTCTGCGGTGGTCTTGCAGTCGGACACGCTGGCCACATATGCATCGTTGTATTCTGGGACAGAGGCCTGGTTGACGGCATTGACAGTCACGGAAAACTCCGCTTCCTTCCCACCGATTTCCTCATCGTAATCTTCCGGAAACGTAACGGTAAATTTGGCGGTGTCGCCAGCGTTCTTGCCAATCAGATTCTCCTCAAACCCTTCCACGAATTCCCCGCTCCCAAGCACCAAATCATACCCTTCTGCGCTGCCGCCGTCAAACTCCTGGCCATCCACGGTTCCCACAAAATCAATGTTCACACTGTCGCCTTCCTGCGCAGGCCTGTCCGTAATCTCCGTATACTCCGCACTGTCCTCCAACTCTCCCTGGATGGTCATCTGCACATCGTCGTCCGTCACCTCTGGGATGTAGTACTCCACGGATAAACCCTTATATTCGCCCAGAGTCACATAATCCTCCACCTTATACCCCTGGCCGCCCTGCTCCTCCTTCTTCTGGCCATCCTCCTCTTTCTGGCTTGTCCCGGCCTCTTCCTTCGTATCGGCCTTCTCCTCGCCATCTTGCTTTTTCCCGCCGCACCCGGCAAACATTGCTAGTCCCAATAAAGCCACAATCGCCAATAAATAATGTCTTCTTCTCATATAACATGCCTCTTTTTCTAATTTATTTTATGTACTGCAATGTCATTATAACAGATTAATTTGAAAAAAGTATGACTAATCTTAAAATTTTATAGAAAAAATCGCCGGTTTTCCATCCACGGCCTTTTCAAATGAAAAGAGCCAGGCACATTCCGCTTCTTTTCGGATGTGCCTGGCCTTTTTGCAGGTTTCCCTGCCCAGACTGCAACCCATATCTGTGACTTTGCCCAAATCCCCATAGCCCATGAACTGCCATAGGATTCCTGCCATTTGCCCTTATGGGCGGATGGAGGCGTCAACTTTCCACTTTCCTCCCTCGCTGTCACGAGTCAAAACCCATTGCCTGGTTTGCTCTGCGTTATTTTCTCCCACGCCGTCATAGCCATGCAGCCTCACATAGACAGAATCGAGGACAATCGCTTTCCCCATCCCGCCAATGCTCTCTTTCTTTGCCATAGCAAGCATTTGCGGATAGGACGCCTCTTCCCGGTATGATATTTCTCTGATTTCATAACCTGGCATATTCAGGAAAAAATAACATTTTAGAACGCTTGCAGCTTCCTCTATTTCCTCTTCAGAAAAAAGCTCTGAGCCACTAATCCTCACTTCTACGCAGGAAATGTGCCCCGTGTCGAACTCTAAGAGGTAAAGAGCCACAAGTATTAGGATAGGCAGAATCATGATGAGGGCATTGCCAAAAAACATTGACTTTGCCTTCATAATCCACCCCTCATTTCATCTCCCCTTGTTTTCATACGTCTCATCTTTCACTCTCTTTGCGTGCATCCCATTCCCATGTTACTTTTCTTACGTATGTTGCCTCGTCTCTTGCCTGTTGCTTTGTCTTTCTCTGGTTGCTCCGTCTTTCGCCTGTTATTTCTGCTTTTACGGGTTGCTTGTTCTTTGCTTCTTACTCATTGCTTTGTCTTTTGTCTATCGCTCCTTCCCTGATGGGCCGCTTCTTCTTTTGCTGCTTTGAGAAAAATTGCTCACCCCCACTTCTTATGCATATTCAGCATTCGTAAAACCGCCTGAACATATCTCCCTGAATAGGAAGGCTGAGATTTACAACTGCCTAATAGTTATCATAATCCCCGCTCATTCCCTGCTGCAAGGAAAAAGGACTGAACGGTCGAATTTAGGAATAAACGGTCATTTTTCCATGGAAAAGAGAATATACGCCGAAGATTTTCCTGTCATTTTTTCAAAACCTGCCCTGCCTACCTTGCCTTTTGAAGCACATAAAGCTGATAAGAGTCCTTCAGCTCCCCATACCTCCTCCTGCTGACCGGTATCTCCTCCCCATTCGCCATGCGGATTTTTCCGCCAATCTTGGAAATATTCCGAAGGTTCACCAAATAACTCTTATGGCATCTGAAAAACGACCTACGCTCCAGCATCCTCTCTAGCTGGTTCAATCCCATATCGCAAAACCTCACCCCATCCTTTCCCACCATGCAGCTGTATTTCTTCTCTGACACAAAATAGTAAATGTCTTTCAGATTCACAACCATATCCTGGTTGATGCTCTTAAGCACCACCTTCTGGCTCTCCACCACATCCTCCACCATGCGATCCATGTACTTCTCCAGCTTGGCCTTTTCCACAGGCTTCCCCAAAAAGCCATAGACATTCCTTCCAAAGGCCTCTGGCATTTCTTCCATGCGGTTTGTCAGGAACAGAATCTTAATATCCTCCCCTTCCCTCTGCAGCATGTCCTTTAGCTGAATCCCTGAAATTTCCCCTGCCTCAATGCCCAGCAGCAAAATATCCGTCTTATCCCTCCGCCTCAAGAACTCTTTCCCAGATGCATACTCCATTTGCTGATATTCCATCCCCTTTTCCGTAAAGCACTCTTTCAGCAGTTCCCCAAGCATTTTCCTGCTGGCCTTTTCATTATCGCATATCCCAATTTTTATCATTTCGCCTTCCCATCACCCATCATATGTACGTATATACTAAAGTCTCATTTTGCTCCTATTATAGGTAAATTTTTCCATTTTGTCTATTCGCAATTCTAGTATTTTTTCCAAAAAAATTCACAAACGTGAATTAATGCCGATTCCTTTCGGAGCCGCTGCGCATTTCTGCAGAGAAAATGAAGAGAACGGTTTCAAACCCGGGCGGGATATGGTATAATATTTCTTATTTGGCAGCTGTGATAAAATTTATGCGTTGCCGTAACCCAGATTGCCTTTCATAGGGCGTCGCAGACAGAATGGAGGAATTTATGAAGACAGACAAAAAAAGGAACTCATTTTCGGGCTCAATCGGTTTTGTGCTGGCAGCGGCCGGAAGCGCCGTAGGGCTGGGGAACATCTGGCGCTTCCCCTACCTGGCGGCCAAAGATGGGGGCGGCCTTTTCCTGGTGGTTTACCTGGTGCTGCTCCTCACCTTTGGCTTCACCCTGCTCACCACGGAGGTGGCCATTGGGCGAAAGACCAAGCAGAGCCCGCTGACCGCTTACAAGAAACTCCAGGAGAAATGGGGGTTCCTAGGGGTCTTAGCCTGCCTGGTGCCGGTAATCATCATGCCTTATTACTGCGTGATTGGCGGCTGGGTGGTGAAGTATCTTATGGCTTACCTGACCGGGGCGGGCGGCAGCGCAGCCCAGGAAGGGTATTTTTCGGACTTTATCGGCGGGGTGGGGCAGCCTCTGGCTTACATGGCCATTTTCCTGTTTGTGGTGGCCTTCATCATTTTCCGGGGCGTGAACCGGGGGATTGAGTCCTCCTCCAAGGTGCTTATGCCGCTGCTGCTTTTAATGGTCGTGGGAATTGCGTTCTTTTCCCTGACCATCAAATCCACAGACGCCACCGGGGCCACCAGGACGGGGCTGGAAGGGTTCCGAATCTATGCCATCCCCAATTTTGACGGGCTGACGGTGAAAGGGTTCTTCACGGTCCTTTTGGACGCCATGGGGCAGCTGTTCTTTAGCCTCAGCGTGGCCATGGGGATTATGATTGCCTATGGCTCTTATGTGAAGGACGACGCCAACCTGGCAAAGTCCATCAACCAGATTGAGATTTTTGACACGGCTGTGGCGTTCTTGGCAGGCATGATGATTATACCGGCTGTCTATACCTTTATGGGGCGGGAAGGGATGGAGGCTTCCGGACCCAGCCTGATGTTTGTGTCGCTTCCGAAAGTATTTTCCTCTATGGGGAAGATTGGGAACTTGATAGGGGGCCTGTTCTTTGCCATGGTGCTGTTCGCAGCGCTGACCAGCGCAGTATCGGTGATGGAGGCCGTGGTGTCCAGCCTGATGGACAAGTTCCATATGTCCAGGATAAAAGCCGCCACGGTGGAATTGCTGGTTGCATTGGGCGGGGGCATTTTGGTGTGCCTGGGGTATAACAAGCTGTATTTTGACATCACGCTCCCAAATGGGGCGCATGCGCAGATTCTGGACATCATGGACTATATCAGCAATAACTGCCTGATGCCATTGGTGGCAATTGGAACCTGCATTTTGATTGGATGGGTCGCAAAGCCTAAGGCAGTGATTGACGAGGTGGAGAAAACAGGGTGCAGGTTCGGCAGGAAGGGGCTTTATATTCTGATGGTGCGCTTCCTTGCGCCGGCTCTGCTGGTGGTGCTGCTGCTGAAATCAGTAGGAGTTTTGAAAGCAATATAGTCTGTCAGCAGGCAGTCACAAAGAACGGCATGTAAAATTGAGATGGAAACGGAGGGATTTGGGAATGAAATGGATGAAGAGAAGGATGCAGAGGGCAATCGCCGGGGCAATGGCTGTCTTAATGCTTCTTTTGGGGATAGGCGCGCCAATGGAAGCGGAGGCGGCGAAAATGCCGGGGCTGAATGCCAAGGTTACGGAAAATAATATTTTGAAAATCCTCAATAAGTACGATACGGACGGAGCCTATGTTCTAAAGAAGCGAATCCAGGCCGGGGATTATGTGCTGGGCTGGTTTCCGGCAGGGGGGAGGATTATTGACGGGATCAATACGGCCGTGCATGAGGAGACCCACGCCTATAGCTTCCAAAGGGCTCATTGGAACGCTTACTTTGTCGGGAAGAAGAAGACCATCCATGTGCCGGTGACGGAGATTTACTATTCGAAGAAGATGGCAAAATCTATCCCTTCCAGGCTGCGAACCTTTCGGTACAATACATATGTGGCAAAGCCCACGGCTAATTTGGCCTCAAATGTGGAAGGGGCTTATGGACTCCTGAATGAATTCATGGCTTACCGGATGGGGATGAATACCACGATTTCGCTCTAC
This sequence comes from uncultured Eubacterium sp., assembly GCA_948472595.1. GTDB lineage: Bacteria > Bacillota > Clostridia > Lachnospirales > Lachnospiraceae > Petralouisia. The sequence continues at coordinate 7,707 of CAOKUK010000003.1, read as the reverse complement.
CCTTACTATGCTGCGCAGAATGCCGGGTGGGATGAGTGGCGGGTATTCATGAACTCCTGCGAGAACGACAAGCTGGCCTATGCGGAATTCAAGTATTATATCCTCCATTACCTGTCCTATGCGAAGAAGCATTACCCAAAGGTGTACCGGGGAATCCTAGGGAACCGAAAATTCTGCCAGGCTTACCGAAGCTTAGAGAGCAGCTTCGCAAAGCTTATCAATGCCTATGAGAAGGATTTGAAGAAGATACAGAAGCTGATGAAGAAGCAGGGGCGCAAAATGGAAATCACGGAAAAGACGATTTGGATCAGCACGAGCCCCTACAGCAAGGTAGGGATGGGGCGCTATACGGCTGATTATAACAAATTGCAGAAAGAGATAAAAAAGTCAGCCTACGCTTCCATCCATAAGAAATTAGTGGCAAAAGGGAAATAATAGCATCCATATAACGCCCTTATGCCGTCCATGCTGCAGCAGCAAGCAGCAGAGCTCCTTGCACTGCCTTAGAAAAGGCTTGGCAAGGAGCTCTGTTTTATCTCCGCAAGCAATGAGCCAAGCGGCTGTGCTTGCAAAACACTCTATTCTCTTATCCCTCTTCTTGGCCATCCCCTGTTTTTTTGCGCTTTGCGAGCAGCAAGAGGACTGCGGCCGCAGCCATGACAGCCAAGGCAGCCCAAGTGCCCCAAAACAAAGCCGTATGGGTATCCCCGTTGCTGCCCCCCTAAGGCAGGGTATGTTACCGAGGCTTTGCCATCATCGCCGCTGCCTGTAATCCGAATGCGGGAAGGGTCAAAGTTATGTTCCCCATATAATTCTCATAGGCTTCCGCCGCCTCGTCTGCCAAATCCGCATCCTCGATGGTAATATCGGCCAAAATTGGAGGGTCAAAAAACCGAAGCAATGCCAAACATAAGAAATTAATATTTTTAAAAGCATTTATCTTGCCATTCTCCGTATCATTATTTATAATAAGAACCATAAATAAGATAATTTCTATAAACCTTGCCAGGAGGGATTATATTGTGGGAAACGATGGGATTACGGCAAAAGATGCCGCTGCCACAAATATGGAAATCGCCGAATTGCAAAAACCGTCTTTTATTCGTATTAAGGACCAATTAGTGGAACAGGCAAGAAATTTTAACCTTCTAAGCAACGTCTTTATGAGCGTAGCGTTAAACGATATCCTGGCCTGCCAGCATGTGATTCGTATTCTAACAGGCATCCAGGACTTGGTTGTGAAGGAGGTACGGTCACAGCACAGGATTTCTAAAATTACGGCGCATGACGCCATCCTTGACATACTGGCAGAGGATAACTGCGGTCAGTTGGTAAATCTAGAAATCCAAAGAAAAGACACCATCGACCATGCCAGGAGAACCAGGTTTTATGCCGCAATGCTTGACAGTGAATGCTTAGGAAAAGGAAAAGATTACCATCAGATGCCAGACGTCCATATCATATATATCAGCGAGACGGATTTATGGGCAGCAGGAAAGACCCTTTATCAGGTAGAAAAGAAATTTAAAGGCACGGAAATCCCATATGACGATGGTATTTATGTAACCTATGTAAATGCTGAAATAGATGATGGCAGCGATATTGCAAAACTAATGAATTATTTTAAGACGGCCAATCCGGAAGATATGAGCCAGGGAGATTTGTCCGCAAGGGTTCATTTTTTGAAATGTGAGGAAGGAGGTTATCCAGAGATGTGTGAAGTTTCTGAAAAAATTTATAAGGAAGGCATCCTTGAAGGCAAAAAGGAAGGCATCCTCGAAGGCAAAAAGGAAGGCATCCTTGAAGGCAAAAAGGAAACCGCATTTACTATGAAAAAAAAAGGCTATTCGGATACTATCATTGCTGATATTCTAAAGGTTGAAATAAATGAGATACAACAATGGCTCGCAGAAATCTAACCAATCTCAGAAAAAAGGCCTTATCCCCCTCACGGGATAAAGCCTTTTCTTCATTCTGCATCCGCTTTCTTGCCTGGCGTCTGCCTACTGTTTCACATCAATCCGGACCAGCGCCCTCTTAAGAGCCAGTTCTGCCCGCGCCAGGTCAATGTCTGCGCCGCGGTTGCGAATCCGCTCTTCCGCCCTGGCTTTGGCGGCCTCTGCCCGGGGCACGTCAATCTCATCCGGCCACTCCGCCACCTCTGCCAGGAACGTCACCTTATCCCCCAGGATCTGCACGAAGCCTGCATGGACTGCAGCCTTCTTCTTGCCGCCGTCCTGGGTGATGGTCACCGCCCCGGGAGCCAGCACGGTAGTCAGGGGGATGTGGTGCTTGTAGACGCCCATCTCGCCCTCCACGGAGGTAAATTCCACCATGGAGGCCTCCCCTTCGTAAAACACACGGTCCGGCGTGATAATCTCTAACCGAAAATTCCTGCTCTCATCTGCCATCTGCACACCCCCTATTTCATGCGGGCGCGGACTTCATCAATGGACCCTGCATTCAGGAAATGGCCTTCTGGAACGTCGTCATGCTTGCCCTCCAGGATTTCCTTGAACCCGCGGAGCGTCTCTGCAATCGGAACGTATTTCCCATCCAGCCCGGTAAACTGAGTCGCCACGAAGAAGGGCTGTGACAGGAACCTCTGCACCTTACGGGCGCGGTTCACCACCAGCTTGTCGTCTTCGGACAATTCATCCATACCAAGGATTGCGATAATATCCTGTAACTCTTTGTACCTCTGTAAAATCTCCTGCACGCCGCGGGCAACTTCAAAGTGCTCCTGCCCTACGACACGGGGATCCAGAATACGGGAAGTGGAATCCAGCGGATCCACTGCCGGGTAAATGCCAAGCTCTGCGATGGAACGGGACAAGGTTGTCGTCGCATCCAAATGGGCGAACGTAGTCGCCGGAGCCGGGTCGGTCAAGTCGTCCGCCGGCACATAGACAGCCTGTACGGAAGTGATGGACCCATTCTTTGTGGAAGTGATACGCTCCTGCAGGGCGCCCATCTCCGTCTGCAGCGTAGGCTGGTAGCCTACGGCGGAAGGCATACGCCCTAACAGGGCGGACACTTCGGAGCCTGCCTGGGTAAAACGGAAAATATTGTCAATAAACAGCAGCACGTCCTTCCCGCCCTTGTCGCGGAAATATTCTGCCATGGTAAGGCCGGTAAGGCCCACGCGCATACGCGCTCCAGGCGGCTCGTTCATCTGCCCGAACACCATACAGGTCTTGTCAATAACCCCGGATTCCTTCATTTCATAGTAAAGGTCGTTCCCTTCACGGGTACGTTCCCCTACGCCGGTAAAGACGGAATATCCGGAATGCTCTGTGGCAATGTTATGGATCAATTCCTGGATCAATACGGTCTTGCCCACGCCTGCGCCGCCGAACAGCCCAATCTTGCCGCCCTTCTGGTAGGGGCAGAGCAGATCCACCACCTTAATGCCTGTCTCCAGCATCTCTGTGGAAGTCGCCTGTTCCTCAAAGGTGGGGGCTTTCCTATGGATTGGCATGTACTCTACCTTCTTGGGCGGAGCCTTCTCATCAATCGGCTCGCCCAATACGTTGAACATACGCCCCAAGGTCTGCTCGCCAACCGGGATAGTGATTGGGGCGCCTGTGGCCTCCACATCCATACCCCGGACCAGGCCGTCCGTAGAACCCATGGCAATACATCTTACCGTATCATCACCCAGATGCTGGGAAACCTCTACAACCAAACGCTTCCCGTCCTTTAACGGGATGTTGATTGCTTCATTGATTTCCGGCAGGGCGCCTTCGGAAAACTTGATATCCAACACGGCGCCGATAATCTGAGTGATTTTACCTATATTTTTTTCTGCCATAATTTCACTCCTTGTAATCTTGTTATCAAATCTGCCACTAAGAAATGGCTTCGGCGCCCGCAATAATCTCTGTCAGCTCCTGTGTAATTGAGCCTTGCCGCGCCCTGTTATATTTCAATGTCAAATCACTGATCATTTCTTCTGCATTGCTGGTTGCGGAATCCATCGCCTGCATCCTGGCGCCGTTTTCGCTTGCCACTGCTTCCACTAATGCGCCATAAAAGAGGCTGGTCATATACTTGGGGATAATCATATCCAGCGCCTCTTCCTCATTGGGCTCATAGTTCATCAGCACATTGCTCTCCGCCGCCTGAATCTCCGCCTCGTCAAACTCTACCGGCAGGAGCTTCATCAACGTAGGCACATGGCTCACCGTATTCTTGAAATGGGTGTAAGCCAGGTAAATCTCGCCGATTTCCCCTTTGGCGAAGGACTCCAGTACATCCTTGCAGATCCTGGACGCATCCTCGTAAGTAGGTCCTTCGATGACGTCGGAATAATCCTGCTTCATCTCATAGCCCTTCCTGGCCAGCACTTCCTTGGCCTTGCGGCCAATCACATAAATCTGGGCGTCCTCCCTGGCAATCCCGCTGCCGGTGATAAGCTTCACGATATTGGAATTGTACCCGCCTGCCAAGCCCCTGTTAGAGGCTATGGTAATAATGGCTTTCTTCTGGGAAGCGCCGGGCTTCAGGTAAGGATGTTCCATACTCCCAGACCTTGCCAGCATGGAGGTCACCGTCTGGTACATATAGTTAAAATACGGGTTGGACTGCTCCGCGCGGCTCCTGGCTTTCTGCAATTTAACAGTAGAAACAAGCTTCATGGCTTTCGTGATTTGCTGCGTACTCTGTATGCTGCCTTTTCTTCTCTTGATGTCCCTCATGGACGCCATAATGATTCACCACCTAACTAACCTGCCCATCCTGCATGGCTTCCGCATCCTGCCGCACTTGGGATGGAGGTCGTGCATCCGCACAAAATCCCCCTCCTTCTCCTGCATGGCTTCCGCATCCTGCCGCGCTTGGGATGGTGCAAATCTTTTCACTTTATTCCTACTTAAACTGCGCCTTGCACTCTTCAATAGCTTTGACCAGCTTGCTCTCTACCGCTTCCTTAATCTCCTTATCCTTGCGGATGGATTCCGGAATCTCTGGGTATTTCGTGTCAATGAACTCAAACAGTTCCTGCTCAAAACGCTGGATATCCTCCACCGGCACGTCCAACAAGTATTTCTTCGTAGCGGCATAGATAATGATGACCTGGTATTCTACCGGCATAGGCTTGTACTGGGGCTGCTTGAGGATTTCGCGGACCCTCTCGCCCTGCGCCAGCCTCTCCGTCGTATCTGCGTCCAGCTCAGAGCCAAACTGGGCGAACGCTGCCAGCTCGCGGAACTGAGCCAAATCCCCGCGGATAGGCGCCGCAATCTTCTTCATGGCCTTAATCTGCGCAGAACCGCCTACGCGGGACACAGACAAGCCTGCGTTGATAGCCGGCCGGAAGCCTGCGTTGAACATTTCTGTCTCCAGGTAAATCTGGCCGTCTGTTATGGAGATTACATTGGTGGGGATGTATGCGGAAACGTCCCCGGCCTGTGTCTCAATAATCGGCAGCGCCGTTAAGGAACCGCCGCCTAAGCTCTCATTCAGCCTTGCCGCACGCTCTAACAGCCTGGAATGCAGGTAGAATACGTCGCCGGGATAAGCCTCGCGTCCTGGCGGACGGCGCAGCAGCAAGGAAAGGGTACGGTATGCCGTGGCATGCTTGCTCAAATCGTCATAGATGACCAGCACGTCCTGGCCGTTCTCCATCCACTCTTCCCCGATGGCGCAGCCTGCATACGGCGCAATGTACTGCAAGGGGGCAAGCTCGCTGGCCGTGGATGCCACGACGGTGGTATAATCCATTGCCCCGAACTCTTCAAAAGTCTTCACAATCGTAGCAACCGTAGACGCCTTCTGGCCGATTGCCACATAGATACATTTTACATTCTGGCCCTTCTGGTTGATAATCGTATCAACGGCAATGGCCGTCTTCCCTGTCTGGCGGTCGCCGATAATCAGCTCACGCTGGCCCCTCCCGATTGGGATCATGGAGTCGATGGCCTTAATGCCGGTCTGCAGCGGCGTGTCCACGGATTTCCTGGAGATAACGCCGGATGCAACCCTTTCAATCTGCCTGTATTTATTCGTCTCGATGGGGCCTTTGCCGTCAATGGGCTGGCCTAAGGCATTGACCACGCGCCCGGTCATGGCGTCCCCTACCGGAACCTCCACCACCCTGCCGGTGGTCTTGACGGTGTCGCCCTCGTTGATATTCTTATGGTCGCCCAACAATACGGCGCCCACGTTATCCTCTTCCAGGTTCAACACCATCCCATAGACTTCCCCAGGGAATTCCAGCAATTCGCCCTGCATGGCATTTTCCAGGCCATGGATACGCGCGATGCCGTCCGCCACCTGGATGACCGTGCCCACATCGGATACCTCCAACTGGGCCGCATAACGCTTCACTTGCTCTTTGATAACGGAACTTATTTCCTCTGGCTTTAAATTCATGGAGCGCATTCACCTACTTTCAACTGTATTTTCGATAATTCCCTGGTCAGGCTCTGCAGCCTGCTCTTTACGCTGCTGTCCACAACCCTGTCCCCAATCCGAATTACCATGCCGCCAATCAAGCTTTCGTCCACGCTGTAATGCATCTCAAACTCCACATATCTGGTAGACTTCAGCAACGTATCCCTGACCTGCTCTTTCTGGCTGTCCGTAAGCGGCATGGGCGCAGCCACATAAGCAGTGCCGATGTTCTTATATTCTTTTACCTGGTCAATGAAATATGTGAATACAGATTCCATTTCACCGTAATGACCTTTGGAAACAAGCATGCGCATAAGCCCAGTCACTTCGTCCCGGACCCTGCCTTTAAAAATTTGTTCCAGAATCTCTATCTTCTCTTCTTTTACGATTTTCGGGTGATTCATCAGTTTGGAAAGCTCGTTGTCTTCATGAAGAATCTGCTGTATACTTCTTGCCTCTTCCAACATTTCATCCACCTGACCAGATTCCACAGCAAGCTCAAACAGTGCATCCCCATATGTTTTGGATACTAGCTTTGCCATGTACTCTCACCTATTTCCTTCAATGTCTCTTCCACCAGCTTTTCCTGAATGGACGTATTAATCTGGGCTGCAACCACCTTGCCTGCCATCAGGGAAGCAATGACTACCATTTCCTGTTTTGCCTCATCCATCACGCGCTTCTTCTCCAGCATGGCCTCTTCGTTGGCGCGCTTGATGATGCGGGCAGCCTCTTCCTTCGCCTCATCCACAATCTTTGCTTCATTCTTCAGGGCTTTCTGGCGGGCTTCGCTTAAGATTACCTCAGCCTCTTTTTCAATCCCTTTGATCTTTGCGTCATATTCTTTCTTGACGGCAGATGCTTCTTCCCGCTCCTTACGGGCGGTGTCAATGTCGTTCCTGATACGGTCCTGCCTGTCCTTGAGCATCTTCTTGGCTGGGTTAAACAGCAAGTAAGACATCAGCGTGAACAAGAACAGGATAGCCAAGATCATTAGCACTGCGTCATGCAACAGCTGGGGGTTTAAGCCAAATAACTGTTCCAAGGCTTGGCCTCCTTTCCTTTAGGGTGTTTCCTTATTATTGCGCTTCTTTCCAGCGCATCGGGGGATACCCCTTATACCAATGGCTGTACGAACATCAAAAGGATTGCTACCAGCAAACCATACAGACCTGTCGTCTCGGCTACGGCCTGGCCTAAAAGCATGGTAGAGGTAATGTCGGATTTTGCGCCTGGGTTCCTGCCTACGGCTGCTGCTGCGTGGCCGGCTGCAATACCCTGCCCGATACCAGGGCCGATACCTGCGATAAC
>CAOKUK010000002.1 GCA_948472595.1 uncultured Eubacterium sp. | reverse complement strand
GTGTGACTGGAGTTCAGACGTGTGCTCTTCCGATCTCCCAACGTGTCTTATGCCGTGACCGGCGGCATAGAGGCAGGGGCGCAGAATACGGAAGGCGCAAGCTATGCAGGCAGTGGCAGCGGCGGCGCCGTGGCCGCATCCTTAGAAGAGGCGGAGGAGAATTACTTCCATGATATTCTGGAGCAGCTTTTCTCCTATGAGGATTACCTTCATTTCATAGACTTATATACGAAAGTGCAGGAAGTCCAGGAGGAAGAGGAGGAGGAAAAGGAGAAAGATCAAAAATCCGACTCCTATCAAGCATACAAGGGCTTTCAGTATAGCCCTGTCTCCCTCAATCTGACAGGGATTTAAAGCGCAATGGTCGTTCCGGCGGTTAGGTATGGAGGCTTCTTTTTGCAAGGGCGCCCCATATTTAACCGCCGGAATTGTTTGGAGAGGAGAAGGAAATGGAAAAGATTAAGATAAAATATTTTACCCAAGAGATAGAGAAGCTGGCTTATATTGATGGGAAATCCGACTGGATTGACTTGCGGGCAAGCGAGACGGTTGAGATGAAGGCGGGGGAGTTTCGCCTGATTCCATTAGGGGTTGCCATGGAGCTGCCTAAGGGCTATGAAGCCCATGTGGTGCCAAGGAGCTCCACCTTTCAGAATTATGGGCTGCTGCAGGTGAACAGCTGCGGGGTGATAGACGGCAGCTATTGCGGGGATGGGGATATGTGGAAAATGCCGGTATACGCCACCCGGGACACGGTCGTCCATAAAAATGACAGGATTTGCCAATTCCGCATTATGGAAAACCAGCCGGAAATCCAGTTTGAAGAGACGGCGTCCTTGGAAAATAAAGACCGCGGCGGATTTGGGACGACAGGAATTTCTTAGAAGTCTCTGTCTGCCCATCCTTTTTTCGTCAACTTGTACAAAATCCACATTCAATATCCGTCATTTTGCCAATGCCCTTGCCCGGCCTCCATTATTCTTGTGACATGTGCCAAGAATCCGGGGCTTTTTTTGTAACCTTAACAGATGACATACCGCCCCAAAATCTGTTAGGATATTTCCAGTAAGGCTAAACAGAAAAAGGAGGAAATAGAGAAATGGCAAGTTTATCCCTAAAGAACATTTGTAAGGTATATCCCAACGGATTTGAGGCAGTAAAGGACTTTAACTTAGAAATAGCAGATAAAGAATTCATCATTTTCGTAGGACCTTCCGGATGCGGAAAATCCACGACCCTCCGTATGGTGGCTGGCTTGGAAGAAATTTCCTCCGGCGAGCTTTCTATTGACGGCAAGGTAGTGAACGACGTAGAGCCAAAAGACAGGGATATTGCAATGGTGTTCCAGAACTACGCCCTGTATCCCCATATGACAGTATTCGATAACATGGCATTCGGCCTGAAGTTAAGGAAGGTTCCGAAGGATGAAATCCGCAAGAAGGTAGAAGAGGCTGCAAAAATCCTTGATTTGGATAAATTATTGGACCGCAAGCCTAAGGCTTTGTCCGGTGGCCAGAGGCAGCGTGTGGCTATGGGGCGCGCCATCGTGCGTGAGCCAAAGGTATTCCTGATGGACGAGCCGCTTTCCAACTTGGATGCTAAGCTGCGCGTGCAGATGCGTGCGGAAATCGCTGCATTGCACCAGAGGCTGGGCGCTACGATTATTTACGTAACCCATGACCAGACAGAGGCTATGACGTTGGGGACCAGGATTGTGGTATTGAAGGACGGCGTTACCATGCAGATTGATTCCCCGCAGAAATTATACAATGAGCCGGACAACTTGTTCGTTGCAGGCTTTATCGGTTCCCCGCAGATGAACTTCCTGGATGCAAAATGCGTTGTGGAAGGGGAAAAGGTTTCCTTGAAATTCGCAGAGAACACCATCGTATTGCCGCCAGCGAAGGCTAAGAAGCTGATTGCCGGCAAATACAACGGCAAGACCGTAGTGCTCGGCATCCGCCCAGAGGACATTGACGATGACCCAATGGCTCTTGAAGCTCATAAGAACAGCACATTTAATTCCAAGGTTACCGGTTACGAGCTGCTTGGCTCTGAGGTGTTGCTGTATTATACCGTGAATGGGACGACAATGACGGCTAAGGTTGATTCCAGGACGCCTGCGCGCTTAGGCGATGCCATCCGCTTGGCTATGGATGTGGAAAAGATTCATGTATTTGATAAGGATACGGAATTGACAATCACCCATTAATTGGTTAATATTATTGTATAGCACAAATTTACGGAAGCGACGCAGAAATGTGTTGCTTCCGTTATTCATTTGTAGACAACGAGTGAGGAGGCAGAATGTTATCAAATCACAAATTGCAAGTTACTTTGGGGGAAATCAAGGAAATTTCAAGGATTGACTTGGCCCTTTTCAACGACAAGGGCAAGCTTTTGGCTTCCACCTATGATTTGGAGGAGGACATGGAGGAGGCCGTCCGCTTGTTTGCGGATTCCATGGCGGAGAGCCAGATGCTGTCCGGGCGCCATTTTTTCAAAATCATGATTGAGCATGAGCTGGAGTATATCCTGCTGGCTCAGTCTAGCAGCGAGGAGGCCTATATGATTGGCAGGCTTGCCGTATGCCAGATTCGGAATATGGTGGGCGCATACCAGGAGCAGTTTGACCGCAACAGCTTTATGCAAAATGTGGTGCTTGGCAATATGCTGGTGGTGGATATGTACAATAAGGCTAAGAAGCTCCATATTGAGGCGACGGAACGTGTGGTGTTCGTTATTGAGGTGTCTGGGAAAAAGGACGGGATTGTCATGGAGCTGGTGAAGAATTTCTTTGCCTCTTCCATCCGGGATTTCGTGACGGAAGTGGATGAGAAGTCTGTCATCTTGATTAAAGACGTCCGCGACATTCCTGCCGAGGAGGAGCTGGCGGCCCTTGCCAAAATGATTGTGGACAACATCCAAATGGAAGCCATGGTGAAAGTGCGCGTAGGGTATGGCGGGCGCGTGGGGCTGCTGCAGGATATTGCCCGCTCTTTCCAAGAGGCGAAAATGGCGCTGGAGGTGGGGAGCATCTTCTTCGTGGAGGACAGCACCGTCTCCTACAGCAAGTTGGGGATTGGGCGGCTGATTTACCAGCTTCCGGTCAGCCTGTGCGAGATGTTCTTAAAAGAAGTGTTTGGGGAGAAAATCCCGGATATTTTCGATGAGGAGACCACTACCACAATCCACCGCTTCTTTGACAATAACCTGAATATTTCCGAGACTGCAAGGCAGCTCTATATCCACAGGAATACGCTGGTATACCGGCTGGAACGGATTGAGAAAATCCTGGGGCTGGATATCCGCACCTTTGAGGACGCCATGTTGTTTAAGATTGCCCTGATGGTAATGGCTCATATGGATTACCAGAAGAAGCCTGCAGAAGAACAGACGGAGGAAGACAATGGTGATAGGTAGGAAGGACTGATTTTATGAAAATCTCTACAAAGGGACGCTATGCATTGCGGCTGATGTTGGACTTGGCGCTGGAGGAGAACCAGATTGTGCGCCTTAAGGATGTGGCGGAAAGGCAGCAGATTTCCATGAAGTACTTGGAGCAGATTATCTCCGTGCTCCAGAAGTGCGGCTATGTGAGGAGCCTGCGGGGGCCGGGAGGGGGCTATACGTTAGCCCGCAGCCCCAAGGACTATACGGTGGGCATGATCCTGCGCCAGATTGAGGGGAGCCTTGCCCCGGTGGCATGCCTAGAGCAGAAGGACAACGTCTGCAGCCGCAACTTGGAATGCGTGACGCTGATTTTCTGGCAGAGGCTTTATGACGCCATTAATGAGGTGGTGGATCAGGTGACCCTTGCGGATATGCTGGAATGGCACAAGGAGCTCCAAGGGAATTTGGATTATGTGATTTAGGGGGCTTTTACTACAAAAAAACGCCCATTCACTGCAAGAAGGCCTCCCTGCTTAAATTAAATTGGCGGAAAGCCGATAGATATATCAGTAGGCAGAAAATTTTGCAGGAAAGGGGAACCGACATGAAGATTAACAGTATGCAGCAGCAGGATACGGTGGCGAGGAGCAACTACGGCAAGGAGCGGACAGAGAGCCAGGAAGCCTCCAAGGAGCAGCAGGAAAAGGGGAAAGGCGTTGTGATAAATGCCCAAGACCTGAACCTGGCGCCGGAAAGCATTGCGGACAAGAAGAAAAAGGCCATGCAGGACGCCATGGATTTGGTGAAGAAGCAGTTTGAGTCAGACAGCGTTGTGGACGATGTGAAGGATGAGTTCCGGGGTCAGATTGCAGAGGGGAAGGAGCAGGCATTGGCGGCCTCCCGGGAGATTGCCTCCATCCAGGAAGAGAAAGAAAAGCTGAAGGAGGAATATCCAGACCAGGACAGCGAGGAGTACAAAGCGTTCCTCAAGGATTTGGATGAATTGGAAGCGTACTGGAGGGGAGAGCTGAATAACAGCAATGACATGGTGTCCTCCGCCACGATGGCCATTAAGGGCATTAACCAGGAGATGCTGAAACGCCATGACATGGTGGACGCCACAAAGGCAGCGGCAGAAGCCATGAGGGCGGCCGGCAAGGAAGCCGTTGGCATGATGATGGATGAGGCCAAGGAAAAGGTGGATCAGGATCTGGAGGAAGTGGTGGAGAAGGCAGAGGAAGCCAAGGAAGAGAAGGCAGAGCAGGAAGAAGCCCTCAAGGAAGCCCAGGCAGAGCAGGAGAAGCGGGTGAAGGAGCTGGAAGAGGAGATGGAGAAGCGCAGGAAGAATCGGGAGAGCCGGGCGGCTGTCAATTCCATGCCTTCCCTTGACGTTGGAAAGCTTGCAGAGCAGCAGAGGAAGTTCTTAGATGGCCTGAACCAGATTTTAGACGAGCAAGGGCTGGTGCCGGAGGAGATTAAGGGGATTTTGGTGGATACGAGCCTGTAAGCGCCGCAAGGCCAGGCTGGCATGAAGTGAGAATGGTTATATGGCATGTTTCGATATGACTCCTTTTTGATAAAAATTGGTTCTTTTTATTTTATTAAAAAGGAGTCTATATTGTTGTCTTTAGAATTATATGGGGCGAAGGAACATGGTTCAGGGTTGCAATGGGCAGGTATGTGAAAAGGAGAATTCAGTTATGAAGTTGCTGCATTTATCAGATTTGCATCTTGGGAAGCGGGTGCACGAATTTCCCATGCTGGAAGATCAGGAAATCATCCTGCGGCAGATTTTGGGGATTGTGAGCCGGGAGCAGGCGGACGGGGTCATCCTGGCGGGGGATATTTACGACAAACCCGTGCCCTCTGGGGAGGCGGTGCGCCTGTTCGACCGTTTTCTGACAGAGTTGGCGGATATGGGGGTGCCCGTGTTCATTGTCAGCGGCAACCATGATTCGCCGGAGCGCCTTGCCTTTGGGGCGCAGCTGATGAGTAGGCGCAGGGTGTATTTTTCCCCGGTTTATGATGGGAAGGTGCAGAAGGTGCGCTTAGAGGACAGCTATGGGGAGGCCTATATCTGGCTGCTGCCCTTCTTGAAGCCCGCCTTTGTGCGCCATGCCCTGGGAGAAGAGGCGGGCAGCTACCAGGAGGCTCTGGAGCTGGCGGTAGCCCATATGGATTTGGAGGAAGGGAAGCGGAACCTGCTGGTGGCGCACCAGTTCGTGACGGGGGCCGCACAGTGCGAGTCCGAGGCGTCGGTAGGCGGCCTGGAGCAGGTGGACGCATCTGTGTTCGATGCTTTTGACTATGTGGCTCTGGGGCATATCCACAGCCCTCAGTCCGTAGGGCGGCCCTGCGTGCGCTACTGCGGCACCCCCTTAAAATATTCCTTTTCCGAGGCAGGGCAGCAGAAATCCGTGACCGTGGTGGAATTGAAGGAAAAAGGGAATGTGGAAATCCGCACCGTGCCCCTCCATCCCCGCAGGGACATGCACAAAATCAAGGGCTCTTATATGGAAGTGATGTCCCGGGGCTTCTATGAAGGGATGGATCGGGAGGCTTACCTGCAGGTGACCCTGACCGATGAGGAGGATATCCCAGACGGGATGCAGAAGCTTCGGAGCGTTTACCCGAACTTGATGCGATTAGAATACGACAATAAGAGGACGCAGGAAACCCGGCAGATAGAAGAGGCCGTCCAAGTGGAGGAGAAGACGGAGCTGGAATTGTTCCGGGAATTCTATGAGCTGCAGAACAACCAGCCCATGACCCAGGAACAGGAGGCGCTTGTAGCCGGCTTTCTCCAAGAGCTTCGGGAAAGCGGGGCTTAATGGGAGGGAAGAAGAATGAAGCCATGCAAATTAATAGTCAGCGCATTCGGGCCGTATGCGGGCAGGGAAGAGATTGATTTTGCCAAATTAGAGGGCGGCGGCTTATATTTAATTACAGGCGACACCGGAGCGGGGAAGTCCACCTTGTTTGACGCTATCACCTATGCCCTCTATGGGGAATCCAGCGGCAGCGTGCGCAAGGCAGAGATGTTCCGGAGCAAATATGCGGATGCAGACACGCCCACCTATGTGGAGTTTACCTTCCTGTACCAGGGAAAGCTCTATACCGTAAAGAGGAACCCCGAGTACAAACGGCCAAAGAAGAAAGGGACAGGCCTCACCCCTGAGAAGAGCAACGCTGTCTTGACCTACCCGGACGGCAGGCTGCCTGTGACAAAGACGGAGGACGTGACCCGGGCGGTGACGGAATTGATAGGATTGGATTACAAGCAGTTTACCCAGATTGCCATGATTGCCCAAGGGGATTTCCAGAAGCTGCTCTTGGCGGGGACAGACCAGAGGCGGGAAATCTTCCGGCAGATTTTCCATACGGAGCTGTACCGGGATATCCAGGAAAAGCTGGGCAGTGCGGCAAAGGAGCGGGAACGGATTTACGAGGATATGCGAAAAAGCGTCAGCCAGCGCATGGGGGATGTGGCTTGCCAAGGAGACAGCAAAGCGGCTCTGGAGTATGAGGATTTAAAAAAAGAGGGTTTCCAAGGCGGCGTAGAGAGAGCCCTGGAACTGTTGGAGATTTTGCTGCAAGAGCAGGAAGATGATTTGGCAAGCCTAAACAGCGCCCTAAAAGACACTGCCAACGGGATAGGGAGGGAAGACCAGCTGCTGGGGAAAGCCAAAAACAGCCAGCGCCTGCGGGAAGATTTGGAAAGCCGCCAAAAGGAATGGGAAGAGACGGCTCCCAAGCTTGAGGCGGCGCAAGAGGAACGGCAAGAAGCAGAAGCCGCAGCCCAGGAATGCGTCCGGCTGCAAGAGCAGATAATAGCCTGGGAAGAGCGCAAGAAGCAATGCCTGCGCCTGGAAAAGGCCAAAAAAATGCAGCAGGCTGCTTGCGAAAGCTTAAAGGAGAGCCAGGCAATGCAGGAGGCCAATGCAGAAAGGCAAGCCGCCCTTAAACAGCAGTCCGCAGAGAAAAAAGCGGCATTGGATCTTCTAAAGGATGTGGGGGAAACGCAGGTAAAGCTGGAGCGCCAGTGGGAAAAAGAGAGCCAGGCCAGGGATAAAATAGGGAGAATCCTCTTGGATTTTCAGGAGATAGGAAAAGGACAGGCCGCCTGTGCAGAACGCTTGAAGAAATCCCAGGAACAGGAGCAAAAGCTGCATGATTCCATCCGGCAAAAACAGGAGCAGGCAGAAAGCTTACAAGGCCGGGACGCCTTGTTAGAAGCCATAAAAGGAAAGCTTTCGGCTCTCCAAGAGCAGGAAGCAGAGTTAGGCAGGCTAAAAGAAGGCTGGCAAGAGTCTCAAAAAGCGCTTTGCCAGGAGCAGGAAGCCTGGAACCGCATTCTTGCCCAAAAGGCGGAGAGTAAGAAGAAAGCGGAAGGCTTAGAAGCGCTTTTAGAGGAAGGGAAGGATGCAGAAAAACAGGAGCAGGAGCGCCGCCGCCACAAAGAGGCCTACCAGCGCCGGCAGGCGGATTTCCAGGAATTGGCCGCCCAGGCAGAGAAAGCAGAAGCAGAGGAGAAAGAAGCTGCCAGCCAGATAAAAAATCTGCGTCTCCAGTCTAAAGAAAAAGAGGAGCAGCTAAAGGCTAGCCAGGAAACTTGGGAGCGAGCCGGCCAGGCAGAAACCCAGGCTATCCAGCACAGGCAAAAGCTGCAGGAAACCCAGCTTCAAAAAGCCAGTTTAGCCCAATGGCAGTCTTCCTATCAAAAGCTGCGGGAGACCCAAGCCGCCGTCGCCCAGAGGCAAAAGGCTTACCAGGAAGCCGCCCAAAAGCGCGACGGCCTGCGAGAAATTTACCAGCATTGGGAACGGGAGTTTCTAGACGCCCAGGCAGGCATGCTGGCCGCCAATCTGTCGGAAGGGGAAGCCTGCCCTGTCTGCGGCAGCACCCATCACCCGCATCTGGCTGCCCTCCCACAAGAGGTTCCGGATAAAAAAGCGCTGGAGCGCAAGAAAATGGAATTATCCGAATGGGAAGGGAAAACAGAACGATTCAGCGCAGAGGCCGGGCACTGGAAGGAGCAGGCAGAAAAAGAAGAGGCAGACCTAGAAGAGCAGGGAAACCATTTATTAAGGGAAATAGCAGCAGAAAGCAGCCAGACATCTATCCAAAAAGAAAAACCAGAAGAGGAAAGAGGAATTAGGATAGCCAACCTTTCCATAGAGCTTTCCAAAGCCATGGAAAGAACCGCTGAAACAGAAAAACGTCTGATGCAGGAAATCAAAGCTGTAGAAAAATTAGCAAGACAAAAGGAGTCCTTTGAAAAGAACCTTACCCAAACAAAAGAAGTCCTTCAAGCCATCCAAGGGCAAATCCAGGAGATGGAGCAAGGGCAGGCGGCCAGAAGGGGAAGCATAGAAGAAAAGAATCGGCAGATTCACAGGCTTGTTTCAGAGCTGGATTTGGAAGGCGGCCTGGCAGAAAGCTCTAGCCGCCAGGAAGCAGCTGCGCATATCGAGAGGCACGCAAACGAACTGCAAAAGCTATGGCAAGAAGCAGAAAGCAAAAAACAGCAGCAGGAAAGGCTGTCCAAAGAATTGGATGAGCTTCAGCAGGATTTGCAGAAATTAGAGGGTGAGGAAAAGAAAATACAGGCGTCCCGAAATGTTTTGGGCGGCAGAAAAGCGGCCATAGAACAGCAAATCCGGCAAAAACTGCGGGCAATTTATGATATAGCCCAATCAGAAGGAAGCGGCGCAGCATTCCTATCTATAAATGATGTAGAATCGAGCGGAGCGGCAATCCCATCTGTAGCTGATATGGAGCAAAGAAAAGAGCTCACCTGGCCGGCAACTGATACAGAAGAACAGCAATCAAAGCTATTGCAGAGCATAGACCAAGCCCTTTCCTGGCTGGAAGGCCAAACTATCCAGCTCAAATCCAAGATGGAGAAAACAGAATGCGAGAGAACGAGGCGGGAAAATCTCAAAAAGAGCATCCTTGCTTTTGAAAAGGATCAAAAACAGCTTTTGGAAGAAATGGAGTCTTTAGAACGCCAACAAGAAATCTTAAGCAACAGGCACAATACCCAAAAACAGCAAGCAGCAGAACAATTGCTGCTCCCAGGCATGCCTTGGCGCACCCCCAATGCAGATTGCAAGGAATTGCCGGAGGATGCCATCTTAGACACGCTTGCCTCTGCCAGGCAGCAGCTGGAAGGTTCCTTGGAAAGGCTATCCTCTCTGCTGCAGGAAAACCAAGCGAAGCAAAAAAAGAAATCCCAGTTGGAATCTGCCATCCCGAAAGAGGAAGCAGCAATCGAAACCCTCCGCAAGGAATTAGAATCATGCAGCATACAGTCGGCTCAGCTTCAAGCTGAAAAAAAGGCCTTGGAAGCTCAAATACAGGAAATCACCAATGCCTTAGGCGGCAAAAGCCAAGAGGATTTCGAGAGGGAATTAGAGAATTGCAAAGCAAAGCGGATTTCCCTCCTGCAAGCCCAAGAAGCCGCAGATAAAAAATTTTCCAAGCTCCAGCAAAAAGCCACAGAGCTCCAGTCCCATATCACAGCCCTCCAAAAGCAGATAGAAGAAAACGGCAGCTTGAAAGAGGATGAGATTCTTGCCCGCAGGCAGCAATGGCAAGAGCAGCAAATAAAATTGCAGGACAAGCGAGCAGATTTATACGCAGCCTACAAACGCAACCAGGATATTTTCTCCTCCGTCAAAAAAGGCCAGGAAGCTATCATTGTGGCAGAAAAGGACTGGGTTTGCCTGCGCGCCTTGGCTAATACAGCAAACGCCAAGCTCTTAAACAAGCCCAAGATTGAATTAGAGACTTATATCCAAATGTCATATTTTGAACGCATCCTGCGGCGGGCAAACCTGCGCCTCCTATCCATGAGCGACGGCCAATACGAACTGAAACGCCAAGAGGACGAGAAAGACAACCGCAAAAAAGCCGGCTTAGAATTAAATGTCATAGACCACTACAATGGCACGGAACGCAGCGTCAAGACCCTATCCGGCGGCGAGTCCTTCCAAGCATCCCTCTCCCTTGCTTTAGGCCTATCTGATGAAATCCAGTCCAATGCCGGGGGAATCCGCTTAGACGCCATGTTCGTGGACGAGGGATTTGGCTCCTTAGACGAGGAAACCCTAAGCCGGGCTATGAAATCCCTAAACGGATTGGCAGACGGAACCCGCATGGTAGGAATCATTTCCCATGTGGAGGCGCTAAAAGAGCGGATTGATAAAAAAATCCTAGTGACAAAAAGCAGAACTGGAGAAAAAATTGGAAGCAAGATAGAAATCCCAAGTTAACCATATTCCGCAGTTGCCTATAGCAGTCGGGAGCGGCGGCTCTGCAGACAATTCAGGGGGATTGCCCCGTCTGAAGAGCCGCGCCCAGCGGCGCCCGACTGCCAAAGTTTCCCTACCCCGAAATATGCAGCAAAATCGTAGCAATCTGAAAGTAAATCAAAATAGAGCAAATGTCCACAATCGTAGAAATCAAAGGCGCTGCCATCAGCGCCGGATCCAACCCAATATGCTCCGCCACCAACGGCAAGGTGCACCCGATAAACTTTGACAAAATCACAATAATCACCAACGCCAGCCCAATCACAATGGCTATCTGAAAATCCCCATACTGGATATAGATCCGCAGGCCATTTACCACTGCCAGCACAACGCTGACCAGCAGCGCAATGCGGAATTCCTTAAAAATTACCCGAAAGATATCCTTAAATTTAATCTCATCCAGCGCCAGCCCCCGAATCATCAAGGTAGAGCTTTGGGATCCGCAATTCCCCCCTGTCCCCGTCAGCATCGGTATAAAAGACACCAGCAAAGGATAAAGCTTAAAAGTCTCCTGATAATGCGTGATAATCGACCCGCTCACCGCCGCCGACAGCATTAAGAACAGCAGCCAGGAAATCCTGCTTTTCGCATGGGAAAAGGCAGAGGTATGGAAATAACTGTCATCCGTAGGCATAATAGCCGCCATTTTAGCCATATCTTCCGTATGCTCCTCCTGCATGACATCCATTGCGTCGTCAAAGGTGATGATTCCCACCAGCCGTTCCTCCCGATCCACCACAGGAATAGCCAGGAAATCATATTTATTCAAAACCTTTGCGACTTCTTCCTTATCCTCATGGGTGTCTACATAGATCACATTTGTCTCCATGATGTCCTCGATTTGCATGGAATCCTCCGCCATCAGCAAATCCTTCACGGACACCATGCCGATAAGCTTGCGGTTCTCCGTCACATAGCAGGTGTAAATCGTCTCCTTGTCCACGGCAGTCTTGCGGATGCGGGAAATCGCCGCGCCCACCGTCATATCCTTTTTGATATTGACGTACTCAATGGTCATCAGGCTTCCGGCGCTGTCCTTCGGGTAGTTCAGGAGCTGGTTAATATTCTTGCGGGTCTCCTCGTCAGTATTCCGCAGAATCCTGGACACCACGTTCGCAGGCATCTCCTCAATCATGTCCACCGTGTCGTCTAGGAAAATGTCATCCATGACAGCCCGAAGCTCCCGGTCAGTCAAGGTGTTGATTAAAGTCTTCTGCATGTCCCTGCTCATGTAGGAGAAGCAGTCAGCCGCTTCCTCCTTGGGCAGGAGGCGGTACAGGAGAGGGATTTCCTTCTTGTCCATTTCGTCAAACAGGAGGGCGATATCGGCAGCGTTCAGGTTGCCAAACATCTGGCGGATGAGGGAATATTTCCGTTCGCTCATCAGTTGCTCCGCCAAATGCTGGATTTCCTCAAGCTCCATATCCGTAAAATCCAAGTCTTCCATATTCAAGTTGTCCGTATTTATCATAAAATCCCTCCTTTCAAGTCCGGGAAGCGGCCGGTAACAAGCGGCATGGCGCTTCCCGCAGAGTTCTGCTCGTAAATCTTATGCTATTCTAACATAAGCTAAGGGGAAAGTCTATCACCCTTTTACCACCCGGATGCGGTGGCTTCCAATGTCGCTGGGTCCTTCGATGGGCAGCCCCTGGCTCTGGCACTGGGCAATGACGTTTAGGAGGCTCCCCGTCAGGATTTCCCCCGGCGTGGCCAAGGGGATGCCAGGCGGGTACAGGTAAATATACTCCTGGCTGATATGCCCGATGGAGCCCTTCAAGGGCAGGACCTCAGAGGGAAGCTCCAAAGCCTTGGAAATGGACAGGCCGGGCTTGGGGATTTGGTATATGGCCTGGGCGTCCAAGGGCTTAGCGCTTGGGGCGGACGCATAGCTTTTTTTGTCAATCTCCTCCAAGGCAGAGCCAAGGCGCAAAAACCCTTCCGGCGTGTCCATCAGTGTAGATAAAGCCGTGACATAATGCCCGGAGCTCATCTCCATCTGCAGGTGGAAATCATGCAATAAGGCGTCATATAATTCCTTGCCCGAAAGCCCAGAATTGCCCGTGGAAATCAGGATTTTGGAAAAATCATGGGCAAAGCAGGCCTCCGCCCTGCAGGAAGAGCCCTCAAATACCTGCAGATGGCGAAGCTTTGCGGCTCTTTTGTAAAACTGCCGCAGCAATTGGGCGAAATCAAACATGCGCTCTCTGCCTTCCCGCTTCATATAGCGGATGCACTGCTCCATGGAGGCCATCAGCAGGTAAGAAGGGGAGCTGGTCTGGTAAATGCCAAGGAACCGGCCAAGTGCGTCTAAGTCGATGCGGCTGGAATTTACATGGAGCAGCGCCGCCTGGGTCAGGCAGGGCAGCGTCTTATGGAGGCTCTGGATTACAAGGTCTGCCCCGCATCGCAGGGCGGAGGCAGGAAATTCGCTGGAAAATGCCAGGTGGGCGCCATGGGCCTCATCCACAATTAAGGGGACGTTGTGGGCATGGGCAATCTCAGCAATCTTTTGGATGTCTGACAGGACGCCGTCATAGGTGGGGGAAGTGATGAATACCCCTCCAATCTGCGGCAAATCCTCTAACGCCTGCGCCACATGGGCCGGCTGGATGGAGCCGGAAATGCCGAAATCCGTCCTGGCGGGCAGCAGGTAGACCGTCTCCAATTCCCGCAGGTAGGCGGCATGGTAGGCAGCCTTGTGGCTGTTGCGGGACATCAGCAAGACGCCGCCCCGGGGGACGGCAGCGCTGATGGCGGCCAAGATGCCGCCGGTGCTCCCATTGACGAGGAAAAAGGATTTCTGGGAGCCGTAAAGCCTGGCCGCGCGTTCCTGCGCCTCTTTGAGGATGCCCGTTGCATGATGGAGGTTGTCGAAGCCCTCAATCTCCGTAATGTCAATGGAATAGGGGTTCGGAAATTCCAAGGGGGTGCGTTTGTGGCCTGGCATATGGAACGGGTACCAATCTTCGCCGGCGTATTCCAAGAGCCGCATGTCCAGGAACGGAGAGCCGGCTTTTTGCATCGTATAATAAATATGGTCAGGCATGGGAGCCTCCTTTCTGTCATCCTTCCTTTCATTGGGAACTCTCTATTAGTATACTTTAAAAAGGGCGGAATAGCTATGGTTTTCTAAAAAATTTCCTTTTCCCGCGCCACCATGCGATGCCGTTTGGGGTCAATAGAGTTGGAATTAATATCAAAAATACTTGGAGATTCATCAACAGTAAAAAAGGTTCAAAAATGAAACATCAGGGATAAATAATGTTATAAAATCATAACATTCTAATTGACAATTCTAATTTTTGTGATAAAATAATAGTACGCAGAAATGGAGGGATGATTATGAATGAAATGTTAGGTGGCCGTATTAAGGCATTGAGAAGTGCGAAGAATTTCACGCAGGAGCAGGTCGCCGATCAAATTGGAATCAGCAGGCAGAAGTATGCAAGGATTGAGAGTGGAGTGAATAGTGTGACATTAGATATCCTTTCTAAAGTTGCAGAAGTTCTTGGGGTAACTGTTGGGGATATTACAAGAGTGCTTGATGAAAATCCGGTAGTTGCATATAGAGCTGGAGCGGAAGGCGAATCTTCTAAAAAGATATTCGATATGCTTGATTTGTTTTATGCTAATAAGCATATGTATGCAAAGCTTCAGCACAAGGATATATTTTAGGAGGTGTGAGAATGCAGGAAAGCAGAAAAAGAGAGATTCGCATCAAAGCAGCCTCTTTTAGAGAAAAGTGTAAAGTTAGCAGATACGGAATCATTGATTTATTCAAAGAATGCGAAAGACGAGGATATAAGTTATTAAGATATCCGCTTGGGGAGAATGTTGATCTTGGTTTTACTGTTAAAAAAGATAATGATATTGTAATTTTTACAAATAGTTGCAGCAGATTATCAAGAGAAATTTTTACATTAGCGCATGAAATTGGTCATGTTATTTTGCATTTTGCGGAAGATATTTCTTTTATTGATGACAATTCCACTATTAATGGCCGCAGCAAAGATGAAAAAGAACAAGAAGCGAATTATTTTGCAGCTTGTTTGTTGATGCCATATGATGATATTAACCGATTTGTAGATTTGGAAATACAGAATTTTCATGAAAAAGGGCTGTCAGCATTGGATATTGCTCGAATCATGTCAGAGTTCAATGTAAGCTTTGATATGGTATTAAACCGTTTGGAAAGTCTGGGTGTCATTAATCAAAACCAAAAGTTGTGCCTTGATAATGAGCGAATTGAAAAGAGAGTGGGAAATCTTCTCCGCAGCGTTGGTGGAAATGCAAGACTGAATGTACCTAGTAATGAAATCGACATACCCTATGAGTATATAGATTACGTTATCTATAATTACAACCATAATGCAGTTCCTAAGGAAACCTTAGAAAAAGTATTAGTTTGTTATCATCTTACAATAGAAGATGTGAGCGATAAGTTAACCCCCCCTTCTGATGATGACGATGATGATTTGGATGAGTTGATAGGAGGTTTAGACGATTGAGAGCCTCATTAGATACAAATGCTATAATCCATTTCTATAAGGCTGGTCTTCAGGATATTTTGTTTACATTTTTTGATGAAGGCATATTTATTTAGGAACAGATCCGTGAGATTGAATTAGAAAATCATGGCCAAGAAGTCTTGACACAGGTTGATGCAGATATTACTGCTGGAAGGATTGAACTTTATACAAATCAGAAGCTTAAGGCTTTACAGGTATATAAGATATTTGAGAATAATGTAAAAGAGAATAGAAATTTATATGGCACAGGAGATTTGGGTGAGGTATATGCAATATCACTTGCTCAGACAATTGGTGCTTACTCGCTAGTGACAGATGATACGAAGCAAGGCGGACCATATATGTCATTGTTACAATTTGAAGATGATATTATGCCGTTTACTTTTGCAGATGTTTTGATTCTTAGATATTTGCTTGGGACAGTAGATGGGAATCAAACGGTGAAAGATTTTAATTCAATAAATATATCTTCAAGTTTGAATTGGTCTTTTAAGAGCCAAGTGACAAAGTTCACTAAAAGGTTCTATAAGGATCGATACAGAGATGCGGACACAACATGGATAAAGAAACTTGCTGCAGATAATAACATAAATGTTAAATTAAAGCTACAGTCATTGAGTAAGTTGTTATGATAAATTGCGGATTGTGTAGAAATACATGGTCCTTTTGTTATTGTTATGTAGAAAAATAGGAAGGTGTTATATTTTTGAAACCAATACGATTGGCATGGAAAATGAAGTTCTTAATGTGGATGAAAAACTCCGTGGAATGGCAGCTTATACAACGCCATTCCACGGAGTTTTTTCGTGTAGACACTCAAAGAGGCAGAGGATATTCCTGCAATAGGCCATGAGTATGTGCGTAAAGTAGTGAAAGAGCCCAGCTGTGTAGATGGCTATAGCGAAGAAGTGTGTCAGCATGGTTGTGGAAAGACCCGCAACAGAGAAGCGATACCGGCTACTGGCAAGCACACGTTTGGGGCGGTAGATTAAGACAAGGGTTATGCCGAGTGTACGAATGACTGCGGCACCAAGGACGTAATCGCAGGCATCCGGATGGAAGCCAGCAAAGAGGGCGGGAAGAACATTATCCGCCTGATTGCAGATACACAGCTTGTGGATACGGATAAATATGACATTTTTGAGCGAGGCGTCCTGTACTACACAGCAGCAGAGGGATACCCAGGTTATCTGATAATGGAAGATGTGGACAATGGCACGAAGGTGAGGATGGCGGAAGTAACACAGACAGGTTCTATTGGCGGACGCCTCCCAATCAATGTGGGGACTGCCACTAACAGGGTGGTCTATGCTAGGGCTTATGTAGTGGTGATGGAGAAGAATGGGAATTCGAAGACGCCTGAAAAGAGGTATAGTGAGACGATTTCCGGAAGTTTCGAGAGCCTCGGCGGCGGCCTTTAAGCAGCACAGGCAGGAATGATTTTTGGAGCCATCCCAAGGGATGCCATCCCTTGGAGGTGGCTCTGCTGCCCATCGTTTCCGTTGTTTCGGCCTGCATAGGAATGAAAGGTGAGGGATACAATGAATAGAAAGTTTCAGGCATTTGTGATATGCGCCGCCTTAAGCGCTGCCCTGTCTGCCTGCGGCGGGCAGGATTCCTTAGGACCCAAGGAGAAAGCGCCATCCGGGGTGCAGGGCAGCAGTGTGGAAGGCCAAGATAGCGGTATAGGCAGCAAGGGTACGAAAGCGGATTCAGGTGCGTCCAAAGAAGAGTCTGGAGCCAAGGAAAGCGGAGGCGGGACAGAGGACATGGAGCCGCTGTTAGGGCCGGACGCTACAGATGAGGAACTGCTGGAATTGCTGAAGGATGAGACTACAGTGGTGTCTGACGCAGATTATATCGCCACACTCCGTTCCTTCCAGGAAGAGACGAATGACCATGTGGGGCAGCTCTATCAAATAGAGGGCTCTTATGTGGTGGAGGGCGGCACGCCTTACCTTGGCAGGACAGTTGTGGATGGGGAGAGGCGCAAGCCTTGCCGCATCCCCTTGAAATATGTTATGGAGGAGCCCGAGGAAGGAGCCTGGATTCGGGTGACGGGGATTTTGAACCGCGGGGAGGTTGGCGGAAAGATTGTTCCCCTGTTGGAGGTGACAGTCCTTCAATTGCCAGATGCCCCAGGCCAGGAAGAAATTCCGGCTCAGTAGCCAGGCAAGATGCTTACGGCGGATTCCATTGGCCGTGAGTGATACTTAGAAATCGAATAGAAGGAGGTATGGATTCTATGAAAGCTTATGAAACCCCGGAATTGGAAATCATTGAGTTTGAGGAGGAAGATATGATTGCCACAAGCGGATATGAGGAGCTTCCGGAAGTGCCGATAGATTGATTTCCATCCATTTCTGCAGTTCCTGAATGAAATAGCAGAAAAGAGCCGCCGTATGAAGAGAAACATGCGGCGGCTCTTCCTATCATGCTTCTGTAAAATAGAAGCATATGTAAGTTTAGACGCAGAATCAGGAAAAATACTCCTGCAGCACGGAGTTGAACAGCTTTTCGTCTTCGATGCGCCTCTGCTCTTCAGAAAGCGACGGCCTCTGTGCCTGCCCTGCATTCTGCGGCAGCTTTTCCATCCTCTCCGCCTCTTCTTCCTCTTCTGTTTCCTCTTCCTCGCTTAACACTGCGTCCACGTAGGCCTGTATATTTTCTGTAACGCTTCCAAGGCTCTTGTTCAGCCTCTTTATCTGCCTTAAAATCCTGGAAAGGTAAGTGATCAGCACCAGCGCCAGCAGCGCAGCGGCTGCCGCAGCCAGGATCCATCTGTAAGTTTGCGCAAGTTGTAAAAGCTCTTCCATATGGCATGTCCTCCTTTTGCCTAAAAGTAATTGCTCCACTCCTATTATAAAGTTTTCCAAGCCGTCTGTGAAGTGCCTGTCCCCCTTTTTTCATCGCATGTTTCGCCTCTTTTCGCCCTCTTATCACTCTTGACTTTTTCCCATAAGGGTATAAGATAAGAGTAGGTTTCTAAAAAATCACCAGAATGGAGGATCCCATGAAAAAGATTGTCTTAACAGGCGGAGGAACCGCCGGCCATGTCACCCCGAATATCGCCCTCCTTCCCCGCTTGAAGGAATTGGGCTATGAGATACATTACATTGGCTCCTACGATGGCATGGAGCGGAAGCTGATTGAGCAATGCAATATCCCCTACTACGGGATTGCCTCCGGCAAGCTGCGCCGCTATTTTGACTGGAAGAATTTCTCTGACCCTTTTAAGGTGCTGAAAGGCTACGGCCAAGCCCGCCGCCTGCTGAAGAAGCTCAAGCCGGACGTGGTGTTTTCCAAAGGCGGCTTTGTCTCTGTGCCGGTGGTCATGGCGGCCAAGCGCCGCAAAATCCCGGCCATCATCCACGAGTCCGACATTACGCCCGGCCTGGCCAATAAGCTGGCCATCCCCCATGCCTGGAAGGTCTGCTGCAATTTTCCGGAGACTTTGAAATATCTCCCCAAAGAAAAGGCCGTGCTGACAGGCTCCCCCATCCGGCGCGAGCTTCTGTCCGGGGATAAATCCAGGGGGCTTACATATTGCGGGCTAAAGCCAGCAAAGCCCGTCATCCTGATTATTGGCGGCAGCGCAGGCTCCCAATTCATCAATGAGCTGGTGCGCCATATCCTTCCGGATTTGCTGAAAACCTACCAGGTAGTCCACCTCTGTGGGAAAGGCAAGCTGGAGGAGTCCTTAAAGGACACGGAGGGCTACGCCCAATTTGAGTACATCAATCAAGAACTGCGGGACATTTTTGCCATGGCGGATGTGGTGATTTCACGGGCCGGCGCAAACGCCATCTGTGAGCTGCTGGCGCTCCATAAGCCCAATATCTTAATCCCCCTTTCCGCCGCAGCCAGCCGGGGAGACCAGATTTTGAACGCCCATTCCTTTGAGAAGCAAGGGTTCAGCATGGTGATTGAGGAGGAGAGCTTAAGCGATGTGGTTCTTTTGAACGCAATCCAAGAGATGTTCCGGGACAGGCAGAAGTATATAGACGCCATGTCGGCAAGCAAGCAGCTGAACTCGGTGGAGACGGTGGTGCAGCTGATAGAGGAAGCTGCGAAGAAAAAATAAGGTAACAGCAGCTAATTACGCAAAATAGCCAGGAAGCTGGAAGGCTGAACTGTTATAGTAAACGACAAAAATAATTGTCGTTTACTATAAACCCTCCGGGGGATGCGCACGATTTTTGTAAGGAAATTCTGCGTTAAAACGCAGCAAAAATCGGCGCTGCCAACGCCAAAGCCAAAGCACAAAAAGCTTTGTCGTTGACTATACAAAATAAGGGATATTTCACCGCTGGGGCGGGCACAAAAGCATAGGGACAACGCAATCATTTTCGGCTGGAAAGAGCAAGGCGGCTCTTGTCAATCGGTGCGCTTCCGTCAATCGGTGGGGCTCTTGTCAGTCGGCGCAGCTCCTTCCCCCTGCATCCAGAATTTTTCCCTTTACATTTCCCTTGAAAAGTCCGATAATAATACTAAAGCTTACGCAGCAGTCGCTTTGGCAATGGCAAATTGCCGGAGGACATTCCATTACGAAAGGCAGGTGATTCCATGGCACTCAAAGTAGACCCGATTACTGCCGTCCAGCCCGCCGAGGCCACACAGCCAGCGGAACGGGGCGATGGCAGCTTTAAGTTCACCCTGACGAGCCACATAGAAGAGACAGAGCTCCAGGAAAAGCTCAACGGCCTTATGACCGACATTACCGCCCAGGGCGAGAAGCTCTCCGAGCATATGGACATCCGGGACATGAAGAAATACCGCGAGCTGGTCAAAGATTTCATGAATGAGGTCATCAACCGCTCCCACAAATTTTCCCGGGAGAATTTCTTAGACCGTCGGGGGCGCCACAGGGTATACGGCATTGTCAAGCTGGTGGATAAAAATCTGGATGAGCTTGCCGGCGAGCTGGTGAAGGATGAGAAAGACCATCTTGCGATTTTGAGCAAAGTAGGGGAAATCCGGGGGCTTCTTCTGGATATTTCCACATAAAAGGGGGGATACTATGGCAGGTTTTTCAAGCATCATTGGACACGAACAAATAATCAAGCATCTGCAGAATGCCATCTCCATGGACAAAGTTTCCCATGCCTACATCTTCAATGGGCCCGACAAATCCGGGAAGATGGCGCTGGCCAAGAGCTTTGCCATGGCGCTGCAGTGCGAGCGGAATGAGACGGAGGGGTGCATGGAATGCCACTCCTGCCGCCAGGCGCTTTCCGGGAACCAGCCGGATATCATCTACCTGCGCCATGAGAAGCCCAACACCATTTCTGTAGACGATATCCGCCGCCAGGTGAACCAGGATATTGCCATAAAGCCCTATGCATCCCCCTATAAAATATACGTGATTGACGAAGCGGAGAAGATGAACCAGCAGGCGCAGAATGCGCTCCTTAAGACCATCGAGGAGCCCCCGGCTTATGCGGTCATTTTGCTTTTGACCACGAATGCGGATGCGTTCCTGCCCACCATATTGTCCCGGTGCGTCACATTGGACCTAAAGCCGGTTCCCAACAGCCAAATTCGGGCGTTCCTGATGCGGGAATACCAAGTGCCGGATTACAAGGCGGACGTCTGCACAGCCTTCGCCCAAGGGAATGTGGGCAAGGCCATTCAGTTGGCGGAATCTGAGGATTTCAATGAGATTAAAGCCACTGTCCTCCATCTGCTGAAGCAGGTAAAGGGGATGGGGCTCAATGAAATGATAGGCGCCATTAAGGTATTGGGCGGCTATAAGCTGGTGATTCACGATTGCTTTGACCTGATGATGGTATGGTACCGGGACGTCCTGCTTTATAAGGCCACTTCGGACGCCAACCTCCTGATTTTCCGCGAGGAAGTCCATGACATCAAGTGGCAGGCCAGCCAAAGCTCTTATGAGGGGATTGGCATTATCATACAGTCTCTGGAAAAGGCCAAGCGCCGCCTGGACGCCAATGTGAATTTTGATTTGACAATGGAACTGCTCTTGGATAAAATTAAGGAGTATTCTTAAAGCCCCCAATGGGCAGGCCTTTTGGGGGATAGCGGTTCAATAAGCGTAGAATGGAGAAGATTATGATAAAAGTGATTGGAGTCAGGTTCCGCACGGCCGGGAAGATTTATTACTTTGACCCGAAGGATTTTGACATCTCCCTGGGAGACCATGTGATTGTGGAGACGGCCAGGGGCGTGGAATTTGGCACAGTTATGATGGGGATTAAGGAACTGGAGCCAGATAAGGTGGTGCAGCCTTTAAAGGCCGTGCTCCGGGTCGCCACGTTAGAGGATGAGAAGACAGAGGAGCTAAACCGCATAAGGGAAAAAGAGGCCTATAAGATTTGCCAGGAGAAGATTAAGAAGCACCAGATGGAAATGAAGCTGGTGGATGCGGAATATACCTTTGACAACAATAAGCTGCTGTTTTATTTCACGGCAGACGGCCGCATTGATTTCCGGGAGCTGGTAAAGGATTTGGCTTCCGTGTTCCGCACCCGGATTGAGCTGCGCCAGATTGGAGTCAGGGATGAGACAAAGATATTGGGCGGGATTGGCATTTGCGGGAGGCCCCTTTGCTGCCATACTTTTTTGGCGGAGTTTGCGCCGGTGTCCATTAAGATGGCCAAGGAGCAGAACCTTTCCCTGAACCCAGCGAAGATTTCCGGCGTCTGCGGCAGGCTGATGTGCTGCCTAAAGAATGAGGAGGAGACTTACGAGTACCTGAACAGCCGCCTGCCGAACGTGGGGGATTATGTGACCACGGCGGACAAGCTGCGGGGCGAGGTGCACAGCGTCAATGTGCTGCGCCAGACAGTGAAGGTGGTTGTGGAGGTGGAGGACGAGAAGGAAATCCGGGAGTATAAAGTAGGGGAAGTCCGCTTCAAGCCCAAACGGAGAAGGGATCAGAACCGGCTGTCCGCAGAGGAGATGAAGGAATTGTCCGTCCTGGAGGATAAGGGGCGCTCTAAGATAGATTGAAATCGTGCAGGCCAAGGGGATGCTTCAGGTTGGCTGACGGTGCGCAAAGGGGGCTGGGGAGTTGGGAGAGGACAGATATGGAAATCGCATTATTGGAGGGTGAGCGCCTGGACGAACTGCAGCGGAATGGCTATTCGATTATCCAGAATCCGAGGAAGTTCTGCTTTGGGATGGACGCCGTGCTGCTATCCGGGTTTGCAAGGGTCAAGGAGGGAGAGCGGGTCATGGATTTGGGCACGGGAACCGGGATTATCCCCATCCTGTTGGAGGCCAAGACAGAGGGGGAGCATTTCACCGGCTTGGAGATTCAGGCGGAGAGCGTGGACATGGCCAGGCGCAGCGTGCGCTATAACCGCTTGGAAGATAAAATCAGCATTGAGATGGGGGATATTAAGGATGCTTCCGCACAGTTCGGGGCATCTTCTTTTCATGTAGTGACCACGAACCCGCCCTATATGACGGAGCATCATGGTCTTTCAAACCCTAACGATGCCAAGGCCATTGCCCGCCATGAAATCCTTTGCAGCTTGGAGGACGTCATCCGGGAAAGTGCAAGGCTCTTAAAGCCCCAAGGCCGGTTTTATATGGTGCACCGCCCTTTTCGGCTGGCAGAGATTTTTATCCTGATGCACCAGTATGGGATTGAGCCCAAGCGGATGAAGCTGGTGCACCCCTATGTGGACAGGGAGCCAAATATGGTGCTGCTGGAGGGGCTGCGGGGGGGCAGGCCCAGGATTACGGTGGAAAAGCCGCTGATTGTGTATCAAGAGCCAGGCGTCTATGCGGATGAGATTTATGATATTTATGGGTATTGATTCAGGCTGCCTCTGCCCGGCTTACATAGAGGTGAGGGCTTATCAATGTGAATGGGCAAAAATAGAAACGGATATAGAAAGGGCTCAATGATGCAAGGAAAGCTATACGTATGCGCTACGCCGATAGGGAATCTGGAGGACATTACGCTGCGCGTCCTGCGCACCCTGAAAGAAGTGGATTTGATAGCGGCAGAGGATACCCGTAATTCCATTAAGCTGCTGAACCATTTCCAGATAAAGACCCCTATGACGAGCTACCATGAATACAACAAAATTGAAAAGGCTCACCACCTTGTGGAGAAAATGAGGGCGGGCCAGAATATCGCCCTGATTACGGACGCAGGCACGCCGGGGATTTCAGACCCTGGGGAGGAGCTGGTGCGCATCTGCCAGGAGGCAGGCATAGAGGTCACCTCCCTGCCGGGGGCGTCCGCCTGCGTGACAGCCCTTTCTATGTCCGGGCTGCCCACCAGGCGGTTTGCCTTCGAGGCATTTTTGCCGAAGGAAAAAAAGGAGCGGGCTTTGTCTCTCTCTGCCCTGGAAGGGGAGGCGCGCACCATTGTCCTCTATGAAGCGCCGCACCATCTGCGCAGGACCTTAGAGGAACTGCTGGCTGCCTTGGGGGATCGGAGAGTGTCCGTCTGCCGGGAGCTGACGAAGAAATATGAGACGGTCTTACCCATGACGCTTTCTGGCGCCTGCGCCTATTACCAGGAGCATGAGCCCCGGGGGGAGTTTGTTCTGGTGATTGAGGGGAAGAGCCGGGAGGAAATCCAGAAGGAGCAGCGGGAAAGCTGGGCAGGGGTTGCGGTAGAGGCGCATATGGAACATTACGAGAGCCAGGGGATTCCCCGGAAAGAGGCCATGAAGCAGGTGGCGAAGGACCGTGGGATAACGAAGCGCGAAGTGTATGGGATGCTGTTGGAAAGCGCTGGCATGGCGCAAAGTGGACAGCATCCGTAAAGAAAGGATAGAATTATCATTATGGCGAATAAGAAAACTTACGAAGAGGCAGTCGAGGAGCTGTCCCTTATGCTGATGTACCTCACAAGGACGCAGGACAGCAACGAGTTTTGCAGGTACAGGGAATTGAGCTGGAAAGGGCACGGTTTTGGCCTTCTGGACAAGCTGGGGCAAGAGGAGCTTATCTATCAGCCCAGAAGCCGCAGAGGATATGACAAATACCTGTACCTGACGGAGGCAGGGCGCAGCAAGGCCAAGGCGCTGTTGGAGGAATACGGGCTGTCAGACCAGGATTTGAGCGAGCGCTTCTTGTTTCGGGATATCCGCCCAGAGGAAGCGGGGCAGGCGGCGGAGATTGAGAAAGTGTGCTTCCCGCCCCATGAGGCATGCACGGAAGAGATGATTTGGGAGCGCATCGCCAAGGTGCCGGAGCTGTTCCTGGTGGCCGAGAATAAGGCTTCCGGGCAGATTGCAGGCTTTGTCACGGGAATTTCCACGGATGAGGGATTTTTCCGGGATGAATTTTTTTCCGATGCCAGCCTGCATGATCCCAAGGGCAGGAACGTCATGATATTGGGCCTGAATGTGCGCCCGGAATACCGCAGGCAGGGGCTTGGCAAGGAACTCATGTTCCAGTACCTCCGCAGGGAATGGGACAGGGACAGGAAAATGGTGACGCTGACCTGCCTGGATTCCAAAGTGAAAATGTATGCAAGGATGGGCTTCCAAGACCGCGGGCTGTCCGGCTCCGCCTGGGGCGGGGAGCAATGGCACGAGATGAGCTATGTGCTGAATATTTAGACGCTGCGCCGTTGACAATCTGCCTTGCAGATGAACGGATGTCCGGCGTAGTTTTGACAAATATCAACGAGACAGGACACTAGTTCCAATATGCCGGCAGGTATTCCTTTAAAATCCAAAAGGGGGCGCTTCCCATTTTCATTAAGGCCTCATGGAACTTGTAATCACTGTAATCCCCGCCGTACCGTTTCATGGCATATTCTTTCAGGTTTAAAAATTCCAGATACCCGATATAGTATTTTAAGTAATGCGCCGGCTCCTCCACGATCATATGGTAGACCTCTTGGATGGCCGCCTTATTCTTAATCTGGTATTTCCCAAAGAAATCCACCGTGTCCCGCAGGCTCCAGCCATTGTGGTGGATTCCCATGTCGGCTGTGGCGTACAGGCTCAGCAAGGCTGACTGGTTCTTCTGCAGGAAGGCCGCCACGTCCCGGTCCACATCTGCATAGTAGAAGGACTGCATTTCCACATAAGTCGCCCAGCCTTCCGCATACCCGCTGCTGCCGAACAGGCTTCGGATAGGATTAAGGCCGCAGCTGCGTTCCATGACATTCTGGTAAAGGTGCCCTGGGAACCCTTCATGAGCCAAGGTGGTATAGAGCTGCAGCTTGGCGTCCCCCTTCGCCTTGTTGATATAAATGCAGTTCTGCGACACATCGTCAATTGGCGGCGTCAGGTAAAAGGCCGGCGCCGTATACTCTTCCAGGGAAGGGTGCACTTCCTTGACGCTGAAAGACACCTCTGGAGGCGATGGGAAATCATCCTTCATCTTTTCCTGTAAATCCGTAAGAATCAGAGAGGGATCTTCCGTAGGCAGCTGGTAGCTGGAGCATTTCTGGCTGATGGAAGGGTTCTCCCCCACGATATCTGTCAAATCTGCCAAATCCCGTTCCCGCTGCCTGGCAGTCTGGCGCTGCATCTCCTCTACGGTGAGGGCAGAGCCTGTGGCGTGCGCCACCAAGTATTCATAATATTCCTTTCCCCCAGGGAGCCCGCAGAGCCCTCCGGTGTTCTTTCCCGTCCCCTGCAGGGAAGACAGGTCTTGCGCCAGCTTCTGGTAAGCTGGAATCACCTGTTCTGCCACTAGCTTTTGGTTTTCCTGCTTATAGGCCTGCGCCTGTTCCTGGCTTATCCCCTCCATCCCGTCTATCCGGCTGTTGAATGTGGACAAGAGGTAGTTATTTCCCAGATCTTGCGTAAAATTATTGCATTGCGCCACAAGGTCTTCCAGGGCGAAGTCTGCCATAAACAGCCCTTTGGCGGACTTTTGGCGCTCTGCTTGGAAAATTTGCCCGAAAAAGTCCGGCACGCAGGACAGCAGGCCTAAATAATCTTTGATGTCCTGCTCGTCATAAAAAACATATTCAGCCAAGAGTACAGGAAGCTGCGCCTGGAACCCATTGTTGGCGCGCAGAAGCTCTTCGTACAGCCCCAATTTTGCTGCTGGAATCTCCCGCTCTATGTAATCCATCATAATGTCATAAGTCATCTGCTGGGAAATGGGCAGATTTTTCTTCTCAAACCGCTCCAGGCTTTGTTTCCAATTTTCTAAAATGGCGGAGGCCTCTGCGCCGGAGCCTGCCGAGAGCCTTCCAAAAGTGATGGGATACTCCGTGATGCCATAATTTTCCGGATGCGCCAGGGTGTAATGCATATTCAGGGTGCTGGCCGTTATTTCTGACCGGAAAATCTGCCCCGTAAAATCGGTGAATTCCTGCTGCGTCCCCGTCCTGGCCTGGGAGGCTGCGCATCCCGCCGGCAGGCACAGGCATAGCCACAAAAGCAGCGGCAGCAGCAGCTTTTTGGCTCGGCCGCTGCCTTTGCGGAACATTTTAATTTCCATAAAGATACGCCGTTTCTTCCATAGGTTCTTATCTTCATATTATGCTTATCCCGGGCTTTTATTCCTATGAGAAATGCGCAACAGATTCTGGACAAAAAACGGCAGCGGCGATATAATAGTCTGGTGGCCTTTATGCCTGTGCATAGAATCTATCGGCCGCAAGAAAGGGATGATTGGAAATGAAATTAGGGATTACCATGGAAGGAGGCGCAAGCCGCACGGTCTTTAGCTGCGGCGTTGCGGATGCGCTTTTGGAAGAGGATATTATGCCAGACTATTTCATCGGGGTATCTGCCGGCATTGCCTATGGGGTGTCCTACCTCTCCCGGCAAAAGGGCAGGAACCTGGAAATAGCGCAAAAATACATGAATGACAAACGCTACATGGGAGTGCGTTATTTACTGAAGGAGAAAAACTTCTACAACATTCCCTTTGTGTTTGGGGAAATCCCCAACAAGCTGGAAGCGTTTGATTACGAAGCCTTTGAGGCTTTTAAAGGGAAAGTGGAGGCCTGCGTGACCAATATCCACACCGGCAAGCCAGAGTACATCGAAGTGCCCCGCCGGGATGAGAATTTTGACGTGCTGGTGGCCAGCTGCGCCCTGCCCGTCCTGTTCCAGCCTGTCAAGATTGGGAGGCATTATTACCTGGACGGGGGGCTGTCAGATTCTGTGCCCTACCAGCATGCCATGGAAGAGGGCTGCGACAAGAATATCGTAATACTCACCAGGGAGCGGGGATACGTCAAGAAAACCGAGCATGCCGGGAAAGTATCCATGAAGCTGTACCGCAAATACCCCAAGGTAGTGGAGGCCATAAAGACCCGCCCGGAAAAATACAACGCCTGCATCCAGGAATTGATGGAACGCGAGAAATCCGGGGAAATCTTTGTCATTGCGCCAGAGACAACCCATGGCGTAAAACGGACAGAATCAAATCCCGAGCTGCTGACGAAGCTCTACGAAGAGGGCTACCAGCAAGCCAAAAAGCAAATGGAAGACCTGAAAAAATACCTTGCGCCATGATGCGCAGGCCTAGGAGGATAGATATGAAAATTGTGTTTTTAGATGCAAAGTCCATTGGGGACGATATTGACCTGTCAGGCTATGAGGCGTTAGGGGAAGTGGTGAAGCATGATTTCTCCACGCCGGAAGAGACGGCCCGGCGGGTGGCTGATGCGGACGTGCTGGTATTGAACAAGGTTCCCGTAAACGCCCAGACGATTGGGACGGCAGAACGCTTAAAGCTCATTTGCGTGACAGCCACTGGGACGGATAATTTGGATAAGGAGTACCTGAAGGAACGGGGGATTGCCTGGCGCAATGTGGCCGGCTATTCCACAGAATCCGTGGCGCAGCACACCTTTTCCCTCTTGTTTTACCTGGCAGGGCACCTGCCCTATTACGATGATTATGTGAAGTCGGGAAAATATGTGGAGGATCGCCTGTTCACCCATTTTGACCAGAGGTTTTCCGAAATCTGCGGCAAGACTTGGGGGATTATCGGCATGGGCGCCATTGGCAGGAGGGTGGCGGAGATTGCGAAGCTCTTTGGATGCAAGGTGGTCTACTACTCTACCTCCGGCCAAAATAACCAGCCCGGTTACCAGCGCATGGAGTTTGACGAATTGCTGGGGCAGTCCGACATTGTCTCTGTCCATGCGCCCCTGACGCCTAAGACGGAAGGGCTGATGGACCGCCGGGCTTTCGCCCGCATGAAGCAATCCGCCATCTTCTTGAACCTGGGCCGCGGGCCCATTGTGGTGGAGCAGGATTTGGCGGATGCGTTGAACCAAGGGGAAATCCAGGCAGCCGGCCTGGATGTGCTGTGCGCAGAGCCCATGGCTGCCGATAACCCCTTGCGGCAGGTAAAAGACGGCGGCAGGCTATTTATCACGCCCCACATCGCCTGGGCGAGCCTGGAAGCCAGAACCCGCCTGATGGAAATCATCCTGGGGCAGATTTGTGAGTTTTTCCATATTTAGGGACGGTTAAAGAATTTTTAGCTGGGGATGCCGGAATCTAAGCCGCTGTGGTAGGAATTGTTTCCAAGCAGCTTCAGCAGGCGGTTTTGGCAGGCATTTTTGGCATGCCGGCTCGGGAAGGGGGCGCAATAGAGGCGCTCCAACCCGGACAGGACCTCTAAGTACCTCTCCTGCGCCGCTTCCATCATTTCGAAGAAATTAGAATGGGACACGGCGGAAGTGTCCCAAGGATTCCGCCATTCCCGTTTCTGGAGGTTCAGTGGGTCTTCGTGGATGGTGCGGGTATCGCTGGGGATCATGGTGGAAAGCATGGGATGCCCCAAGAGGAGCCGTTCCATCCCTTCCGTAATTTTTTTCTTCCATCCGGAAGGGTCGTGGAAAAACCTTGTCCCAAGCTGCATGGAACGGATGGCCGCATGCATGGTGATGTGGAAAACGCCAAGCTTTGGGTAGGTTTTCCCATAGACATACGAGAGGATGGCGGCAATGGCCTGTGCCTGCCGCTTTGTCAGGGCGATGGTGGCGTCCTGGCGGAAGTCTGAGGGGAGGCAGCCTTTGCTGCGCATCAGCAGCTCCTTGTCGATGTCCGTCTCCAGGCTCATATGGCTTCCGTAGTAACGGTTGCTCTTCTCCTGGAAGTCCGTCTTCCAGTAAATATAAGGGTGGCATTGGGTGTCCAGGCAGTAATGCCCCAAAAAGCCGGCGATATATGCGTTGGCGATGCGTAGCCCTTCGGAATCTTGAGGCAGTGCTTCTTGGAACAATTTCCGGCTGCCTAAAAGGTGGCGCAGGAACCGGCCGGTGCTTTCTGTATGGGCAATGGATCCGATGTTGCGCCTGCGGATGGCATAAGAAGGCAGGAAATAGAAAAATAAATCCGGCCCTTGCAGCCCCAAGCTGAAAGCGGCATGGTGCTCCCGCAGGTTTTCCTTGAAATCAGAATGGCTTAACTGCCTGTAGGCATTTAAGCCGAATAAGTAATGTGTGGTAAATCCGGGCATGGCTCTCTCCTCTTTTTGCTGAATATTGTAACGATTCAGTGCCTTTATCGTTACCTGAAATATCAGATTGCCCCAAGGGCGAATCGTCCGTTGCTGTTATCTTAGCAGACATGGGTTTTTATTGCAATGATAGATTTCAGGTTTTAGGTATCGACACTTCAAAAAGTTTCATGGTATAATCTACCCAGAATCAGTCAGAATCATCCTACATAGATGAAATGCGTTTGCCATAGATGAGTCAGAAAAGAGGTCGGAAATGATAGAGGAGAAAGACATAAAGAGGTTGTGCGATGGCAGCTCTGTATTTGACAGGGGCTGGGAGCTATATTTAGAGGGCAATGTAAAGAATATCCGCTATGAGAGGAAGAATAGGGATGGCCAAGAGGAGGTCTGCCTGATAGCCAAGGTCAAGGGCAGCGGCATCAACATGTACCAGGTGACGGCGAGCATCACGGAGGCATGCTCGGAAGTGAATACGGTTTCCTGCACCTGCCCGGCATTTTATACATATGACGGCATTTGCAAGCACTGCGTGGGGACGCTGCTCCGTTACTTAGAGAGCCGGGATGCCAAAAAGTTGGAGACCCATTCCTCTGCCAGCCGGGGAGTGATGCCGAGCCGCAGCAGCAGCCAGGGGATGACGGAGCTGATTAAGCATTATAAGGAGAAGGAACGGCATGCATACCAGCAGATGGAAGTGAAGGGCACAGTGCACCTGTATCCCCAGATGTCAATTTCCTATGGGGAAATGTATACAGAGTTTCGGATTGGGGGCAGGAAGAAAAAGTATGTCATGAAAAATATCCGCTCCTTTGTGGAGGCCGTGGAGCAGGAACGGTATGAATGCTATGGGAAGGAGCTTGCATTTTACCATTGCATGGATGCTTTTGACGCAGAGAGCAGGCCCATGGTGGAGTTTTTGATTACGGAGGTGCATACGCCCAGCCAGCGCAACGCCGGCTATTGGTATTATGACAGGGGCAACCGCCACTTGCACCTTACGGCTGGCAGCATGGATGCGTTCTTTAAGGCTTTGGGGCGGCAGGAGCTTCCGGTAAAGAAGGAGTTTGGCGAGGAGCAAGTTTGGCGCCTTTCTGAAGAGGAGTACCAGCCATTCCTGCAAATCCAGGGGCAGGAGGACGGCATATTGCTGACGGCAGAGGAGATATCCTGTGGTTATGGGAGGGATTATGCTTATGTGTGGGAGGGGGAGACGATTTATAAGGTTCCCATGGAAAAGGCTTATGAAATCCGCCCTGTGTGGGATTATATGGGCAGAAGCCATCAAGGCGCCTGCTTTGTGTCAAAGGCAGAGCTGCCTTCTTTCTGCCAGAACCTGCTTCCGGTGCTGGAGCGGCATTATACGGTGAAGAAACGCCAATTTCGGGAGCAGGCCTACCTGCCGCCGGTGCCGGAATATGAGATTTACCTGGATGCGCCGGATCGGCAGACCATATCCTGTGAGATGTTTGTGCTGTATGGCGGGAAAAAATACAATATTTTGGACAGGCCCCGCAGCATAGAAAATCGGAATGAGCTGGAGGAATTGAAGAAAAGGGAGCAGGTGGGGCGTTGGTTCCAGGAAACAGACAGCCAAAAGAAGCAGATGCTCCTTGCGGGGGATGAGGAGCGGATTTACGGTTTTTTGACCGAAGGCATGGAAGAGATGCACGCCTTCGGCGCTGTGTTTGTCAGCGATTCCCTGAAAGCCATCCAAGTGCGGCCTGCGCCGTCGGTTTCCGTGGGCGTGTCCTTAAAAGGGGACATATTAGAGCTTACCTTAGACAGCGAGGACATGCCTCTGGCAGAGCTTGTGGAAATCCTCTCTTCCTACCAGCGCAAGCGTAAGTTCTTCCGCCTGAAAAGCGGGGAGTTCCTGCGCATGGAGGAGGATGGGCTGGGCGTCCTGTCGAAGATTGAGGACAATGTGGGCATTTCACCCAAGGAATGGGGGACGGGCAGCGTCCGCCTTCCCAAATACCGGGCCTTGTATCTGGATGGGGAACTCAAGGAGAAGAATGGGCTGCATGCAGCCAAGAACAGGAGCTTCCGGGCGCTGGTGCGGAATATGAAAACCGTGGAGGACAATGATTTTGAGGTGCCTGCATCCCAGGAAAAGGTGCTGCGGGAATACCAAAAGCAGGGCTTTTTGTGGCTGAAGACTTTGAACGCCAATGGATTTGGCGGGATTTTGGCAGATGATATGGGGCTTGGCAAAACCCTGCAAGTCATTGCGTTTTTGCTGTCTGAGTGGGAGCAAAAGGGGGGCATGCAGGAAAAGATTAGGAATGCGGAATGGTTGGAAATAGGGCAGGATATGGCTCCATTGGAAAAAGGGAAGGATGCAGGGCTGCAGGAGGAGAGCCCTGGCGCAGGGCTGCCGGAGAAAGTGAAGAATCTGGAAATGCTGGAGAAAAGCCAAAGCGCAGGGCTGCTGGAGAAAGTGAGAAAAGCAGGGTTAAGAAGCGAGGCGTCAGGAATCCAGGGAGAGGCGGAGCAGAAGCCGATGCGAAGCCAAGAAACATCAGGCATTCAGCCAGAAGCAGGCTTTTCTAATTTTGCATTAATTGTCTGCCCGGCTTCCTTAGTCTATAACTGGAAAAGCGAGATAGAGCGCTTTGCGCCTTCTCTTCATGCGGTGGCCGTGGCAGGGACGGCAGCGGAACGGAAGAGGGCTTTGCAGGGAGCCGGAAAGTGGGATATCCTGATTACCTCTTACGATTTGCTGAAGCGGGATGAAGATGTTTATGGAGGAAAGACCTTTGGGTATGAAGTGATTGACGAGGCTCAGTACATTAAGAACTACAATACCAAGGCGGCGAAAGCTGTGAAGGGGGTTTCCGCAGGGTTTAAGGCCGCCCTGACCGGGACGCCCATTGAGAACCGGCTGAGTGAGTTGTGGAGCATTTTTGATTACCTGATGCCCGGCTTTTTGTATTCCTACAGCCGTTTCCGGGAAGAGCTGGAAATCCCGATTGTCTCCAACCAGGAGGAGGAAGCCTCGGAGCGCCTGCGGAAAATGATACGCCCCTTTGTGCTGCGCAGGCTGAAAAAGGACGTCCTGAAGGATTTGCCGGATAAGTTAGAGGAGGCTGTGTTTGCCCAGATGGAAGGGGAGCAAGATAAGCTGTATGCCGCCCATGTGCAGCGGATGCGGATGATGCTGGACGGGCAGTCAGAGGCAGAGTTTGCCGCCCAGAAAATACAGATTTTGGCAGAGCTGACCAGGCTGCGGCAGCTTTGCTGCGACCCGGGTCTGGTGTATGAGAATTTCCGGGGCGAGTCTTCTAAGCTCCTCATGTGCATGGATTTGATAAAGAATGCCATTGACGGCGGG
This sequence comes from uncultured Eubacterium sp., assembly GCA_948472595.1. Classification (GTDB taxonomy): domain Bacteria; phylum Bacillota; class Clostridia; order Lachnospirales; family Lachnospiraceae; genus Petralouisia. The sequence continues at coordinate 2,682 of CAOKUK010000002.1, read as the reverse complement.
CACAGGATTTTGCTGTTTTCCCAGTTTACCACAATGTTAGACAGGATTCAGGAGAGGCTTGAGCGGGAAGGCATCCCCTATTTTAGCCTGACAGGGGCCACCAGCAAGGAGCGGCGCGCAGAGCTGGTGCAGGCCTTCCAGGAGGGGGAGGCGCCGGTGTTCTGCATTTCCCTCAAGGCTGGAGGCACCGGGCTGAACCTGACGGCGGCGGATATTGTCATCCACTATGACCCTTGGTGGAACGTTGCCGTGCAGAACCAGGCAACAGACCGCGCGCATCGGATTGGGCAGAAGAATGTGGTGACGGTTTACAGGCTAATCGCCAAAGGCACAGTGGAAGAGAATATTTTGAAGCTGCAGGAGAAGAAAAAGGAATTGGCGGACCAGCTTCTTGGAAACAAAGGCTTTGAGGGTGTGAAGATTACGAAGGAAGAAATGCTGAAGCTGTTAGGGTGAGGCGCATGAAGTCGGAAATTAGCGGAAATAGGAGAGCAAAGCCAGCTCTCGGAAAAGAGGAGAATACTATGGAAATTTTATTTGTAGAATACCCAAAGTGCAGCACTTGCCAGAAGGCCAGGAAGTGGCTGCAGGAGCGCCAGGTTACATTTGCATCCAGGCATATCAAGGAAGAAAACCCTACGAAAGAAGAGCTGAAGGCGTGGCATGAGAAGAGCGGCCTGGATATTAAGCGTTTTTTCAATACCAGCGGGATGCTTTACAAAGAAATGAAGCTGAAGGACAAGCTTTTGGAAATGCCCTTAGAGGAAAAGTATGCGCTGCTGTCAACGGACGGCATGTTGGTAAAACGCCCCATCCTGGTCACAGAACAGGGCGTGGCAACAGGGTTTAAGCCGGAGGAATGGGAACGGCTGCTGTCTTAGCCCTCTCGGAGCAGCCGTTCCATCAGGATATCCCTGTGGTTGATGAACATTTCCATGACTTGGTAGCTTTCTGTGTCTTCGTAACGGCAGCGTGAAGCTGTCCCGCTGTCAAAGGAAATAATGTCTGCCCCAGGGATTCCCAACAGGATGGGCGAATGAGAGGCGACCAGGAACTGGGAGCCAGCGTCCGCCATGCGGGCCATTTGGATAAACAGGGTAAGCTGGCGCTGGGGGGATAAGGCCGCCTCTGGCTCGTCCATCAGGTAGAGCCCATCTTGGCTGAAGGATTGGAAGTAGGCCAGAAAGCTTTCTCCATGGGACTGCTCATGCAGGGACTTGCCGCCGTACTGCCTGTAATAGATTTCTTTTGGCGTAAAGTTGCGGTAATCTTCCGCCTTGCTTGCCACATTGAAAAAACTCTCTGCCCGGAAGAAATAGCTGGACTTCGCCCGCCGATAGCCTTTGGTGAGGCGGATGGCATGGTGCAGCTCGGAAACGTCGTCAAAGGTGCTGAACCTGTAATTGACCGTGCCGCCTTCCGGGTTAAAGCCGTAAGCGGTGGCGATGGCTTCTAACAGCGTGGACTTCCCCGTGCCGTTTTCCCCCACAAAAAATGTGATGTTTTTCTGGAATTCCAAGGCTTTCAAATGCTTTAGCGCCGGAATTTCCTGGAGATAGGAACTGCGGCTGATTTTCCGCCAGTCAATGGCGATGCTTTGGATATATCGGTCGTTCATTGCAGCGCCTTTCTTTATAATGCCATAACGTATATCTGGCAAGGATTCTGGGGATCCCATAAGGTTGGGAACACTTCAAATTCCCGGAAGCCAAGGGAGAGGTAGAACAGGTTTGTGCTGTCATAATCTGCATAATGCCCCATCTGCACGGTCTTTACCTGAAGGAAGGAATATCCGGCTTTCCGAGCGGCTTCCTTGGCGCTGCCAAACAGCTTTTTGCCCAGGCCTTGGCGATGGCGCTCTTTGCGCACTCCCATCACGGCGATTTCGGCGGTATCCTTCCCGGTTTCTTTTAGGTACAGGAACCCAATGGGCGTTTCCTCGTCATAGGCGCAGAAGAATAATTTCCCGGCGCTTTCTCGGATATACTCTTCCCTAGCCTCAGGGATCCCAAACCAATCGGGGAGCGCTTCTAGGATAGTGCGGGCAATCGCCTGCTTCTGGCTGTCCTCTGCTATCTGCGTGATTGTCATTTCTGTTTTCTCCTTATGCATGTATTTTCTGTATTGCTTAAAGGCAGATGATGGTTTTATCTGCCTCATTTGATATTACAGCAACTACAAATATTTCAATCCACAGTTGGAGTCAAATATCATTTGTCGTTTCCAAATGGCAATATTAATATACCTCAAAAATAAGAAGATATCAAGTCATTGGAAAAGTCTCTGCTAATAGTTTTTTATACCCTCATCACCACCACAAAGGTGGCTCCGCCTCCCGGCGTGTCTTCAGCCCACAGTTTCCCTTTGTGCATCCTTAGGATTTCCCAGGCGATGCAGAGCCCCAGCCCGAAGTGGGACTTGTCTTTGTGGGACTTGTCGCAGCGGTAGAAGCGGCCGAAAATGGCTTTCTTTTCAGAATCCGGGATGCCTATGCCGCTGTCTGCCACCCGCAGGGTGATTTTATCGTGGGAGGGTTCCAGGGACAGCAGGATGCGGCCGCCAGAGGGCGTGTAGCTCAGGGCGTTGTCCAGCAGGATGGACAGCACCTGCTCCATCCGCTCCCTGTCGCAGGGGCAGGGGGGCACCCAGCGGTCTGGCAGATAGATTTTTAATGATATGCCC
>CAOKUK010000001.1 GCA_948472595.1 uncultured Eubacterium sp. | reverse complement strand
CTCTTCATAACCAGAACTGCCATTAAACTGTCCTCCAGAAAACAAACCCTTAATATTCTTAAATTCTAAGGTAGGTAATAATTGTCTGGGATTAATACAATCGTACTCTATAGCGTAAGCATTCCGCACGATTTTCACATTTTCCAAGCCTGCCACGCTGCGGTACATCCTATATTGGACATCCTCTGGCAAAGAACTCGACATCCCCCCCACATACATCTCATTCGTATACAGCCCCTCCGGCTCAATAAATACCTGATGCCGTTCCTTATCCGCAAACTTCACGACCTTATCTTCAATGGAAGGGCAATACCTTGGGCCAGTCCCTTCAATCATCCCGGAATACAGCGGCGAGCGGTCCAAATTCTCACGGATAATCTTATGGGTTTCTTGGTTCGTATAAGTAAGCCAACAGGAAACCTGGTCAATCTTTATATCTTCCGGATTGGTCGAAAAGGAGAAAGGCACAATCCTCTCGTCCCCCTTCTGCTCTTGCATCTTCGTAAAATCAATGGACCGTTTGTCAATCCTGGCAGGCGTTCCTGTCTTAAAACGGAACAACTCCACCCCATGTTCCCGCAGAGAATCTGACAAATGGTTCGCCGATTGCAGGCCATTCGGCCCCGTATCATTCACCACATCTCCATAAAGGCACCTAGACTTCAAGTAAGTTCCGGTGCACAGCACCACTGCCCTACTGCGGTACTCCGCACCGGAAAAAGTTTTCACTCCCCTAACTGCCCCATCTTCCACTATCAGCTCCGTCACTTCCGCCTGCCGCAGCGTCAAATGGTCTGTATTTTCCAATTCCCTGCGCATCAGCTGGCTGTATCTGGCTTTATCCGCCTGCGCCCGAAGGGAATGTACCGCAGGCCCTTTTGACACATTCAGCATTTTAGACTGGATAAATGCCTGGTCAATAACCTTGCCCATCTGCCCTCCTAAGGCGTCTACCTCCCGTACCAAATGCCCCTTGGAACTTCCCCCAATATTAGGATTGCAAGGCATCAAGGCGATGCTTTCAATGTTCACGGTGAACACAATTGTCTCTAACCCAAGCCTGGCGCAGGCAAGGGACGCTTCACACCCAGCATGTCCAGCCCCAACCACACATATGTCATATTCTTCTGTTATATGAGGCATCCAAACACTTCCTTTCCTCTATGCTACATTTTAAATCGTTAAAAATCATTCCAAAATTCATTTCCCCATACAAAATTTCGAGAATATCTCATTTACCAAATCCTCCCCAACAGACTCCCCTATCATATTCCCTAAATATTCATAAGCATCCATCAAATCAATGGAATAAAAATCTTCCGGCATGCCGTCTTCTATGCTTTTTTTCACAAGCATAAGGCTGTCCCATGCATTTTGAAGCGCTTCCTTCTGCCGAATGCCTGTAATATAGACTTCGTCATTCCAAGAAACCTCACCCTGAAAAAAGAACTCCTTAACCAACCCCTCCAATTCTGAAATGCCAGTCCCTTCTTTCGCAGAAACTGAAATAATCGGATATTCCAGCCCCTTCTCTTCCATTTTCCGCCGCAGCAAATCCTCTGTTACAACTTGCTCCAAATCAGATTTATTTAAAAGCGCCGCTGCTTTTACCTTCACCTCCCTACTCAAAAAATTCAGTATTCTCTCATCATTCTCATCCAATTCCAAAGAAGCATCCACCACATAAATAATAAAATCCGCCCGCAGCGCATACTCTTCCGTACGGGCAACCCCAATCTTCTCCACTTTATCCTCTGTATTGCGTATCCCTGCCGTATCAATAATATTCAAGGTAATGCCATTCAAATCAATCTGCTCTTCCAAAATATCCCTGGTCGTCCCAGCAATATCTGTCACAATCGCCCGTTCCCGACCCACCAGCACATTCATCAAAGATGATTTGCCTGCATTCGGCTTTCCCACAATTACCGTATTAATCCCTTCTTTTAAAAGCGCTCCTTTTTCCGAAGATTGCAGCAACTTCTGAATTTCACAGCAAACCCCATCTAAAATCTCAAGAGCCCTTTCCCCATACCCTTCCATAGAAATATGCTCCGGGTCATCCAAAGCGGACTCAATAAACGCTATCTCATGCAAAATCCTTTTACGAATTGACACAATCCTCTCTTTCACCCCGCCTTGCAGCTGCCGGATAGAGGATTGCAATGCAAAATCATTTTTCGCCTGAATCAAATCCATCACAGATTCCGCCTGAGATAAATCAATGCGCCCATTTAAAAATGCGCGCTTCGTAAATTCTCCTGGCTCCGCAGCCCTTGCCCCATATTTAATGGCGGCCTCCAATACCCGGCGCAGAACCAAAGTGCCCCCATGGCAGTCAATCTCCACCGTATTTTCCCTGGTATAAGTATTTGGCGCTTTCAATATTAAAACCAAGACTTCATCTATGATTTTTTCTCCGTCTTTCATATACCCATAATGGACAGTATGGCTGTCTGCCTGAGATAATTTCTTACTTCCTTTTTTGGGACAGAATATTTTATCTATAATTTGGAACGCATCTTCCCCACTGATGCGGACAATTCCGATTCCTGCATTTGCCATGGCCGTTGCAATTGCGGCAATTGTGTCTGTTTTCATGAGTGGCCTCCCAAAGATTATTTCCCAACAATTTTTAAAAGGCTCCCTCAAAAATGCACACTCCCACTGCATATTGAGAAAGCCTTCATCCATAATATGTTCCATCATCCCCTATATTTACAGTACCTTCTTACCCATTCCTCTTCAATGTCACCACCACATGGCGATAAGGCTCATCCCCCTCGCTATGGGTGTTCACATACCGGTCGCCCTGCAATGCAGAATGGATAATGCGGCGCTCAAAGGGATTCATCGGCTCTAAGGACACCGCCCTCTTGGTCCGCTTCACCTTATAGGCGATATTCTTAGCCAGATTCTCCAATGTCTCTTTCCTGCGCTTCCGATAATCCTCTGTGTCAATTTTCACCTTCACATACTCATTCACCTGCTTGCCAACAGCAAGGTTCGTCAGGTATTGCAGGGAATCCAACGTCTGCCCCCGCTTTCCAATCAGCACGCCCATGTCGCTGCCCTTTAATTCCACATCGATATTTTTCTCATCCTCGCTCTTATTAATAAGGATCTCTACCTGCATGTCCATGGCCCGGAATACATCGTTTAAGAAATTCCGCACATAGTCTTCAATTGTGGATTTCTTGCGAATGCGAATCTTTGCAGGCTTGCTCCCAATCCCAAAAAACCCGGAGCTTCCTTTCTCTATCACTTCAAACTCAATTTTATCGCTAGTAGTCCCAAGCTTGATGAGCCCTTCCGTTACGGCGTCATCCACTGTCTTTGCTGATATCTCAATAAAATCCATTTAAATATCCCCCTGTAATAAATAGGATTGCAACGATACTGCACCTTCCAATTGCATTATCGATTGTTCCGCTCATTAAATTCCTTTACCATGTTCGCCTTTTCCAAAAGGCTGCCCTTCCTTGCATTCTGGGCGCACTCATTCCATTTCCGAATCTTTTCTTCCTTCTCCGATGTGCTGACTGGCTCCATGTTCCTAGTGCTCATCCTGGCTGCATTTGATATCTGGTTGGCATAAATGCCCTGCTTTTCTTTCTTCTTTTCTGCTTTTTCCTTATTTTTCTCAATAATAGCCTCTAAATCCAAATCCTTCATCTGACGGTTCAGCACTACCTGCTGGATAGAGCGGACAACGGAACCTGTAATCCAGTAAATGCCAAGCCCTACCGGGAGTGAGAACACCATAAACAGGGACAGCAAAGGCATCATGGTGTTCATGGTCTTCATCTGCTTCTCCAAGGCATTGGTTTCCCCATTGGAATTCTTTGCGCTGGCGCTGGTCATCAGCTTGATGTTCAGCACCTGGGAGCCATAGGAAAGAAGCGGAATCAAAAGCGCCACAAAAATCAGCAGGAAATCCTTTTCCCCCCAGCCAGTGGCAATCAGGTTCATGGGAGAATTGGCGATATTCAGTCCAAACAAGTTATTCAAATGGGATATGGACGCCTCCGTAGAGCCGATGACATCCCCTAATCCGCTGAAGCTGTCCTTCAAAGTCTCCCATCCATGGCTTGGGAGGGCATAAAGCGCATCAATGATGGAATTGGCTGTCGTCGTGCTGTTCTCAAAATTAAGCCTGACGGTATTTACATTGGCCTCTTTCAGGAAATCGGACATGATATTCTGATATCCGTCCACGCTCATAATCTTGTCCACCAATGGGGTGAAAATGGCCTTCACGCTGCCCACATAAGCCGGGATATTGCGAATAACCTGCCACATGGCAAGCATGATTGGAAAATTTATCAAAAGCTGGACGCAGCTTCCAGTTGTGGAAACGCCGTATTTCTGGTATATTAACTGGGTCTCCTCATTCATGCGCTGCACGGACTCCGGGTCTTTCTTGTTCTTGTATTTTTCTCTGACAGCATTGATTTCGGGCTGCATTTCCTGTGACAGCCTGGAAAACTTCTGCTGTTTATAGGTCAGCGGCAGCAAAAGGAAATAAATAATCACTGTAAACAGAATAATGCAGAGGGCAATATTCTGAATCGAAAATACATCGTTCAAAAATAGATACAGGCTATTCATGATATAGCCGATAACCCTTGCAACCGGCCCTATGATTTTCCCTGAGTACTGGGTCAAAATAATGTCTGTCAATGTAAATATCCTCCTGATATTAAGGTATAAAAATCATCCAGAATTTTCCATTCCTTAGGGGACTGGGTCATACCCTCCCTTGGAAAAGGGGTTGCACCTTAAAATTCTCCAACCAGCCAAAAGAGACCCCTTGAATGCCCCATATTTTTGGACTGCCTCCAGCCCGTAAGCGGAGCAGGTAGGGTAATAAGGGCATTTTGTGGTCTTCATAGGCGACAAATATTTCTGGTAAAAACGAATAGAAGCTATTATTATCCTTTTCAAAATCACATCTTCTCTCAATTTAAAATACGATGGAGCCGTCCCAAATGCAGCAGTGACTTTTCCGCCTCATGGTAGGTCGCCTGCTTTGCCGCTGCCCTGGCGATTACGACAATATCCCACCCGCAGCAAAACATCTCCTCCTGAAGCCGATACGATTCCCTCACCAACCTTGTGATATGATGTCTTATAACACTGTTTCCTACTTTTTTGCTCACTGATATCCCAATTCTGTTCCTACCCAGATTATTTTCCAGAATGTACATAACAAAATAGCGGTTGGCGTATGATTTCCCATTTTTATATACATTCTGGAAATAACGGTTCTTCTTCAAAGATTCTGAAAATCTCATCTGCTTCTCTTAAGAAGAAAGACCACAAGTCCTGTGGTCTAAGCTGTTAACCTCTTTCTTCCTTTCAACCTCCTGGCAGCCAATACCTTCCTGCCGCCTTTCGTGCTCATCCTCTTACGGAACCCATGCACTTTTGCCCTATGCCTTTTCTTCGGCTGATATGTCATTTTCATATGTCATCCACCTCCTCTGTGTTTTAAAACATCATGTTCCATTATATCAAAAAATGCCCCCAAGTCAAGCTATTTTGCGACATTTTTTCAAAATGTGGATAACTATGAGTTACCCACATTTTTTCCACATTATCCACATGTTTAAAAAGTTATCAAGGTTTTGTGGATAACTTGTGGGTAACTTTTTGAAAATTTGTGAATATCCACAGTAAAATCTACCAATCCTTATGGAAAACACTGGGTTTTCCCACTTGTAGATATGTTTATAAGCTATTTTTGATATTTTGGATAACTTGTCCATTTTCCGTGCATAAGATGTTGAAAACAAATTAACCACAGAATGTATATAACTCCCTCTCATTCTTATAAACATTATGCACATCGCAAAATTTTCATTGATTATTTACCTGATTTAGTTTATTATAGATTATGGAAGAATATGAATTTTAGAAATATACAATACAGGAAGCTTGGAGAATCAATATGGAACTTATAGTAGAAAAATGGGACGAAATCCTCCAGACGGTAAAGGAAGAACACGACCTTACAGACGTTTCCTTTGACACCTGGCTAAAGCCTTTGAGCGTGTACAGCATTGAAGGCTCAAAACTTTATATTTTGGTTCCATCTGAGCAAATGGGGCTTAATTACATTACAAAGAAATACACACTTCCTATTAAAGTAGCCATTGCGGAAATTACCGGCACAGATTATGAAATCATATTTATACTGCAGGAACAGGCAAAAAAAATCAAGCCCTTTAAAAGCAAGAACCCTGCCTTTGCCGCCTCCAGCTCAGAAAAAGCCACGTTAAACCCCAACTATACCTTTGACACTTTCGTAGTTGGCAAGAACAATAAATTTGCCCATGCCGCCAGCCTCGCCGTGTCGGAATCTCCGGGCGAGGTCTACAATCCTCTCTATATCTATGGGGGGCCCGGGCTTGGAAAGACCCACTTAATGCAGTCCATCGGGCACTTCATCCTGCAGCAGAAGCCTGAGATGAAGGTCATATACGTCACTTCCGAAGAATTTACGAATGAAGTGATTGACTCCATCCGTAACGGAAGCGCTTCCGCTATGACAAAGCTCAGAGATAAATATCGAACCGTAGATGTGCTGATGATTGACGATGTGCAGTTTATTATAGGAAAAGAGAGCACCCAGGAGGAATTTTTCCATACTTTCAACGTCCTCCACTCTGCCAGGAAACAGATTATTTTATCCTCAGACAAGCCGCCGAAAGACATGGAGACTTTAGAAGACAGGATACGCTCCCGCTTTGAGTGGGGCTTGATGGCAGATATCGGATACCCTGACTATGAAACCAGGATGGCAATCCTGCGGCGGAAGCAAGAAACAGATGGCTTCCACTTGGACGACGAGATTTTGAATTATATCTCTACGAACATCAAATCCAACATCCGTGAGCTGGAAGGAGCATTAAACAAATTACTGGCATTTTCAAATTTGGAGCATACAGAGATTACCATGGATATAGCGGTGCGGGAGCTACAGAACATCATTTCCCCGGACAAGCCCAAGGAAATTACGCCGCAGCTTGTAATCGAAATCGTTGCTGAGCATTTTAACATCTCTACGGCACAGATGATTTCTAAGAACCGCAGCAGTGAAATCGCGCGCCCCCGTCAAATTGCCATGTACCTTTGTAAAAATATGACCCCCGCCCCTTTAGAGACCATTGGCGCCCTTTTAGGCGGAAGGGATCACTCTACCATCATCCACGGTATTAAGAAAATAACGGAAGAGTACGAAAAAAACGAAGATTTTCATTATTTGCTGGAAACCATTAAGAAAAAAATCAACCCTAATTAAAATTCACTTTTGTGGATAACTCCTGTAGAAAGGATGTTGAAATCTATGGACAACCATGCATCCTATCCACATAGGGAATTTAAAAGCATTCGGCCAATTTTTTTGCATTAATGTTATGCACAGCTTGTCCCAACAGTTTCAAGGGGAAATTCACAGGCTTATACAGTAGCTTTAACCTCCCAAACTGCCTGAAATTAAGGCTTTGGGAGTTTATGCACATATAAACACCCCTTAAGATTAAGACTATGAAGTTCTATTATATATTTATCTTTAAGCCCAGGAAGGAGTTATTCACCGTATGAAAATCATATGTTCCAAACCAAACCTCCTCTATGGAGTAAACACCGTGTCAAAGGCAGTGCCCTCTAGGACTACTATGGCTATTCTAGAGTGCATTTTAATTGACGCATCCACGAACGAGATTAAGCTGACTGCCAATGATACAGAATTAGGAATTGAGACGAAAATAGAAGGTGAAATCATCAATAGAGGCATTATTGCGTTAGACGCCAAGATATTTTCTGAAATTATAAGGAAGCTTCCTGACAATGAAGTGACAATAGAGACAGACGCCTCTTTTAAAACAGTCATTACCTGTGAAAAGTCAAAGTTCAATATTATTGGGAAATCTGGGGAGGATTTTTCCTACCTCCCTTATATAGAAAGGAACCAGCCAATCTCCCTTTCCCAGTTTACTTTAAAAGAAGTCATCCGGCAGACTATTTTTTCCATTTCTGACAGTGAAAGCAACAAAGTGATGACTGGCGAGCTTTTTGAGATTACAGAGAACCAGCTGAGGGTTGTGTCCTTAGATGGCCACCGTATTTCTATCCGCAGGATTGGGTTAAAGGAAGCGTATGAGAGCCGCAAGGTGATAGTGCCGGGGAAGACCCTCCAGGAAGTCAGCAAGATATTGCCGGGTGATACGGAAGACATGGTCAATATGTTCTTTACGGACAACCATATTATCTTTGAATTTGAGAACACCACGGTGGTGTCCAGGCTGATTGAAGGGGAATATTTTAAGATTGACCAAATGCTTTCTTCTGACTATGACACCAAGCTTCAGGTGAACCGAAGGGAGTTGCTCAGCTGCATAGACAGAGCCACCCTTTTGATAAAGGAAGGGGATAAGAAGCCAATCATCATGAATGTGACGGATGAAAATATGGAATTGAAGATTAATTCTTTTATTGGCTCTATGAAGGAAGAGATTGACATAGAGAAGGAAGGCAGCGATATCCTGATTGGGTTTAATCCCAAATTCTTTATCGATGCGCTGCGGGCAATTGACGATGAGGAAGTTAGCCTTTATATGGTGAATCCGAAAGCGCCCTGCTTTATCAAAGATTCAGACGAGACTTATATTTATCTCATATTGCCGGTGAATTTTAATGCGGCGTCTGCCTGACTGTAATGCGTTTGCCACATGGGTTAAAGCAGGATGGCGTAAGGATTTGTTGCGTAGACATAAAGTTATAGAAAGAAGCGGAGAAAATGGAAGAAATTAAGCTAAGAGATGATTATATCAAGCTGGGCCAAGCGCTGAAAGCTGCAAATGTGGTGGAATCCGGGGTGATGGCAAAGCTTGTGATTCAGGATGGGCTTGTAGAAGTGAATGGTGAGGTGGAGACCAGAAGAGGGAAAAAGCTAGTGGATGGGGACGTTGTTTCCTTTGAGGGGGAGACAATTCGGATTGTGAAATGATTTTGAAGTCTGTAGCCTTGGAGCATTTTCGGAACTACAAGAGCTTGGATATGGAGTTTGACAGGGGGACCAATATTTTATATGGCGATAATGCCCAAGGGAAGACGAATCTGCTAGAAAGCCTTTATGTGAGCGGGACTACCAGATCCCATAAGGGAAGCAAAGATGGGGAGATGATTCAGTTTGGCCAGGAAGAGGCCCATATACGCACCATCGTGGAGAAGAAGGGGTTGGACCACCAAATTGACATGCATATGAGGCGCAGCAAGGGGAAGGGCATTGCGGTGGACCGCACGCCCCTTCGGAAGGCTTCTGAATTGTTTGGCATGCTGAATGTGGTGTTTTTTTCCCCGGAAGATTTGAATATCATAAAGAGCGGGCCTTCGAACCGGAGGAGGTTTCTGGATATGGAGCTGTGCCAGCTGGATAAATTGTATTTATACCACCTGGAAAATTACAACAAGGTGCTGGCTCAAAGGAATAAGCTCCTAAAGGATATCCGGTTCCAGCCGGAATTGAAGGATACGTTGTCTGTATGGGATATGCAGCTAGTGGAATTTGGCAAAAAAATCATAGGGTCCAGAAGAGCGTTCCTGATGCAGTTAAATGGAATTATCAATGGGATACACAAAGGAATATCCGGCGGGAAGGAGGAACTTTCTGTAGAGTATGAGCCGGACGTTACGGAAGGCGCCTTGGAAGAAAGGCTGCTAAGAAACCAGGAAAGGGATTTGAAATTTGGCATGACCTCTGTGGGACCCCATAGAGATGACCTGTGTTTTCTGATCCATGAGATTGACATCCGCAAGTTTGGTTCTCAGGGACAGCAGCGGAGCTGTGCGCTATCCTTAAAACTTTCTGAAATAGAATTGGTGAGAAAATCCGCACAGGACACACCAATTCTCATCCTGGACGACGTGCTGTCGGAATTGGACAGCAGCCGCCAGAATTTTCTGTTGAACAGCATTCATGATATACAGACAATTATTACTTGCACAGGTTTGGATGAGTTTGTAAGAAGCAGATTTAAGATAAACAAGGTTTTTAAGGTAGTAAATGGAGTTGTAAAAGCTGAGGACAGTTTTTAGGAATTGGAGGAACAACATGGGTACAATGACAAATACGAATGCAGAATATGGAGCAGACCAGATTCAGATTCTGGAGGGGTTGGAAGCTGTACGGAAAAGGCCCGGCATGTATATTGGAAGCACGTCTTCTAGGGGGCTGCACCATCTTGTTTATGAAATTGTAGATAATTCCATTGACGAAGCGCTTGCAGGGTACTGCGACACGATTGAGGTCTGCATATTGAAGGACAATTGCATCCAGGTGACGGATAATGGGCGCGGGATTCCCGTTGGAATCAACCATAAGGCCGGGCTGCCGGCTGTGGAGGTGGTGTTTACGGTGCTTCATGCAGGGGGGAAATTCGGGGGCGGCGGATATAAAGTGTCAGGAGGCCTTCATGGCGTGGGGGCTTCTGTCGTGAATGCCCTCTCTAAGTGGCTGGAAGTTGAAATCCGCCATGAAGGGAAAATATACCAGCAGCGCTATGAGCGGGGGAACAGCACTTCCCCCTTGAAGGTGGCAGGGGAGTGCGGGAAGGAAGAGACAGGCACCAAGGTTGTCTTCTGCCCGGATGGCGAGATATTTGAGGAGACGGTGTATGAATATAGCGTATTGAGGCAGCGCCTGCGGGAAATGGCATTTTTGACAAGGGGCGTACGGATTAAGCTTTCCGATGAGCGGGAAGGCATGGAGCGGGAAGAGGAATTCCACTATGAAGGCGGCATACGGGAATTTGTGACTTACTTAAATAAGAACAAAGAAGCCCTTTATGAGAACGTGATTTACTGTGAGGGAGAAAAGGACGGGGTCTATGTGGAGGTTGCCATGCAGCACAATGACTCCTATAATGACGCTACTTATAGCTTTGTGAACAATATTACCACGCCGGAAGGCGGGACCCATCTGGCAGGCTTCCGGAATGCCTTGACGAAGACGTTCAATGCCTATGCCAAGGCAAATAAGATATTAAAGGAAAATGACGCTACCCTTTCTGGGGAGGATATCCGGGAGGGAATGACAGCGATTGTCAGCATAAAGATACAAGAGCCGCAGTTTGAGGGACAGACGAAGCAGAAACTGGGGAACAGCGAGGCCAGGGGAGCTGTGGACAGCGTGGTGAGCGAGCAGCTTACCTATTTCCTGGAGCAGAACCCAGCGGTAGCTAAGGCAATCTGTGAGAAATCACTGCTGGCCCAACGGGCCAGGGAGGCAGCCAGGAAGGCCAGGGATTTGACCCGGCGGAAGACAGCTTTGGAAAATACTTCCCTGCCGGGCAAGCTGGCTGACTGTTCCGATAAGGACCCGAAGAACTGTGAGATATTTATCGTGGAGGGAGATTCTGCAGGGGGGTCTGCAAAGACAGCCAGGAGCCGGGCCACCCAGGCAATCCTGCCGCTTCGGGGGAAGATACTGAATGTGGAGAAGGCAAGGCTGGATAAAATCTATGGGAATGCTGAGATTAAGGCGATGATTACGGCCTTTGGGACGGGAATCCATGAAGACTTTGATATTTCTAAGCTCAGGTACCATAAGATTATCATTATGACAGATGCAGACGTGGACGGAGCCCATATCAGCACGCTGATGCTTACGTTCATGTATCGGTTTATGCCGGAGCTTATCAAGCAGGGATATGTCTATCTGGCAAAGCCTCCCCTTTATAAGATAGAGAAGAATAAAAAGGTATGGTATGCCTATGACGATATTGAGCTGAACCGCATACTGGCTGAAATCGGCAGGGATGGGAATAATAAGATTCAGCGTTACAAAGGCTTGGGGGAAATGGATCCTGAGCAGCTTTGGGAGACGACGATGGATCCGGATACCCGGATTTTGGAAAGGGTTACGATAAATGATGAGACGGCTTCTGAAATAGACATTACTTTTACGACACTTATGGGGGACAAAGTAGAGCCCAGGCGCGAGTTTATAGAGGCAAATGCGAAATTTGTGCAGAATTTGGATGTGTAAATGGGATGTGGTTGGACAAATTGGGAGTGCGTGGAGGAAGATAGATGGATGATAAGATATTTGACAGAATAGACGACGTGGATTTGAAAAAGACGATGGAGAGTTCCTATATTGATTATGCTATGAGCGTAATAGCTTCCCGGGCGCTTCCAGATGTGAGGGATGGGCTGAAGCCGGTCCAAAGAAGGATTCTTTATGCCATGATAGAGCTGAACAATGGCCCGGATAAGCCGCACCGGAAATGCGCGCGTATTGTGGGCGATACTATGGGTAAGTACCATCCCCATGGGGACAGCTCGATTTACGGCGCTTTGGTGAATATGGCGCAGGAGTGGTCCACCCGCTATATGCTGGTAGACGGCCATGGGAATTTTGGCTCTGTGGATGGGGACAGTGCCGCAGCCATGCGTTATACGGAAGCACGGCTGAGCAAGATTTCCATGGAGATGCTTGCGGATATCAATAAAGACACAGTAGATTTTGGGCCAAATTTTGACGATACGGAAAAAGAGCCTTTAGTGCTTCCTTCCCGATACCCGAACCTTTTAGTCAATGGCACTACAGGGATTGCAGTAGGGATGGCTACCAATATACCGCCCCACAACCTCCGAGAGGTGATTAGCGGCGTAGTTAAGATTATTGACAACCGCATCCAAGAAGACCGGCCTACGGAAATGGAAGAAATACTGAAGCTTGTCAAAGGGCCGGATTTTCCCACGGGCGGCATGATTTTAGGGACTTCCGGCATTGAGCAGGCTTACCGTACCGGGCGCGGAAAGATAAAAGTCCGGGCGGTGACAGATATTGAGCCCATGCCAAACGGCAAAAATAGGATTGTGGTGTCGGAGCTTCCCTATATGGTAAATAAGGCGAGGCTGATAGAGAAAATTGCAGATTTGGTCCATGACCGGAAGGTGGACGGCATTACGGACCTTAGGGATGAGTCCAACCGGGAAGGCATGCGGATTTGCATTGAGCTGCGCCGGGACGTGAATCCCAACGTGGTATTGAACCAGCTGTACAAACACACCCAGATGCAGGATACCTTTGGCGTGATTATGCTGTCTTTGGTGAACAATGAGCCGAAGGTGTTAAACCTCAAGGATATGATAGAGCATTACCTCCGCCACCAAGAAGAGGTGGTGGGCCGGAGGACCAAATATGAGCTGAACAAGGCGCAGGAGCGAGCCCATATCCTGGAAGGATTGCTGATTGCTTTGGATAATATCGATGAGGTGATTCGCATTATCCGCAACAGTGAGAACGTGCAGCTTGCGAAAGCAAAGCTGGTAGAGCGGTTTGAATTGACGGACGCCCAGGCCCAGGCGATTGTGGACATGCGCCTGCGCGCGCTGACAGGCTTGGAGCGGGGAAAGATAGAGGCGGAATATGGGCAGCTGATGGAGTTAATCCAAGAACTCAAGGCTATCCTGGCAGATGAGAAGAAGCTTTTAGGGGTCATACGGAATGAGATTATGCAGATTTCTGATAAATATGGCGATGACAGGAGGACTTCCATTGGGTTTGATGAATATGACATTTCCATGGAGGATTTGATTCCGGTTTCCAATGCCGTCATAACCATGACGAAATTCGGGTATATCAAGCGCATGAGCGTGGACAATTTCCGCAGCCAAAATCGGGGCGGTAAGGGCATTAAAGGGATGGAGACCATTGACGACGATTATATTGAGGAGCTTTTAATGACCACCACCCACCATTACTTGATGTTCTTTACGAATACCGGGAAGGTATACCGAATGAAGGCGTATGAAATCCCAGAGGCAGGGAGGACTGCAAGGGGCACGGCAATCATCAATCTGCTGCAGCTTTTGCCAGAGGAGAAGATTACGGCTGTGATACCAATCCGCGAATTTAAGGACGACCATTTCCTGTTTATGGCCACTAGGAACGGGATTGTGAAGAAAACCCCTGTCGCAGATTATTCCAATGTAAGGCGCAAAGGCCTCGCTGCCATCAACTTAAGGGATGGGGATGAGCTGATTGAGGTGAAGATGACGGACAATACCAAGGATATGGTTTTGGTGACGAAATATGGCCAGTGCATCCGCTTCCATGAGACAGACGTGAGGAGCACAGGAAGGGTTTCCATGGGTGTAATTGGGATGAACCTTTCGGACCGGGATGAAGTAGTGGGGATGCAGATGAATACCCAAGGGGAATACCTTTTAATCGCTTCTGAAAAAGGGCTTGGGAAGCTTACTCGGATGGATGAGTTTACGCCTCAAATCCGAGGTGGCAAAGGGGTAAAATGCTATAAGATTACGGAAAGGACAGGAAATATTATAGGCGTGAAGGCCGTGGATCAGGAAAATGAGGTTATGATGATTACAACGGAGGGGATTATCATCCGCATCAAGGTAGAAGGCATCTCTGTATTGGGCCGCGTGACCTCTGGGGTGAAGCTGATGGATTTATCAGAGGATATAACAGTTGCCAGCATTGCAAAGGTGCGGGAAGATAAATCCCTGATGGAAGGCAGCAGAAGCGAGGAGGAGATGGAAGAAGAAGCTATGGAAGAGCATAAAGAATGAATGCTTGGGGCGGTAAGGAAATGATTGTATGGCTGTCATTTCTTTACCGCCCCATAGGCGTGGCGTTACTTTTTTCGCAGAACCCCTATCCTTTCCCCTAAGCGGACTTCCGTTTCCAGGCCTTGCTTTGTATTTTTGAGAAATTGGCTGTCCAAAATCAGCCTGTCTTTTTGGACTAATAGGAGTATGGTGGAGCCGCCAAATTCAAAATAGCCTTTTTCCATTCCTTGGAAGACAGCTCCTTTTTTGGGATGGTTGCTGATTTTTCCCACTAGGAGCGCTCCGATTTCCATTTGGATGACATCGCCGAATTGTGCGGTATGGATTCTTGTGTATTCCCTGCTGTTCTCTGTAAAGACAGGAAAAGCTGCATATGCGGTGGGGCGCACGCAGTGGAGCTTGCCGGGGATTGCCTTGGATTCCATTTTCGTGCCGCTGCATACATAGCAGTAACGATGGTAATTTTGCGGGGTCAGGCGGAAAATAAGGCAGGTGCCGCCTGAAAACTTTTGCGTAAGGGAGCGGCTTTTCAGCAGGTCCTGCAGGCGGTATTCTGCATGCTTGATATGGTAGACTTGTTCCTGGCTGATAGGATATACGCTCAAGTGCCCATCGCAAGGGCTGATAAAATGGCCTGGGGTGATGTCTATTTGCCCAAGCGCCCGTTTCCTTGTGAAAAAATCATTAAAGGAGCGGAATTTACTGCCTTCAAATCCGCTCATGTCAATGTCGTGCTTCCGTATGAATATAGGCACAATCCAGCGGGAAAGCCTTGAGCTTAAGAATTTCCCGGCATATTTTGACAGGAAGGGCTTAGTGAGTAATTTTAAAATAGCCCGCCCAGGCATTGTCTGGTATAAAAAACGGATGCTAAGAGTTTCTTTCTTCATGTAATAAATCCCGACTTTCTCTAGAATCATATACTGTGCTGGCAGAAGGAGAGCATGCTACACATCTAGCCCTAGGCCCAACAGCAAAATGATAAATTCAATAAACCCCATAAATATAATGCCAATTTTGCCTATCAGGTAGGGCTTTTTTATCTTTATGGGAAGGATGAAGGCAAAAGCCATAATCAGCAGCAAGCAGGAAAAGATAACCCCTGCCATGGAAGGCACGCCGCCTCCCACTTCAAAAAACAAAGGCAGAATTAATGCTGCAGAGGTGACAGGTAAGCCAAGGTACCACTTCCGCTTCCCTGTCTCTGTTTGCTGCCGCTCCTCTTCCAATACGTTAAAATAAGCCAAGCGTATCAATGTGCACAGCACATAGAAGCATGCTGCCAAAAATGTTATGTAGTGTTTTCCCCCAATATGGTAGGTGAATAATGCCGGAAGCACGCCAAAGCAGATTAAGTCGCTGAGGGAATCTATCTGGATGCCGAATTTTTTCTCCCTCGCATCCCTCTGCTTGGTGGCGGCGACTGCGCCGTCGAACATATCGCAAACCCCTGCCGTCATGAGGCAGATGATGGCTTGGCGGTATGCCCCCTCCATTGCAAACATAATTCCAGTAAAGCCAATAAGCATTCCAAGATAGGTCAGCACTACGGTATAGTTGTAGTAGCCGCATAATCTTTTATTATCATCCATTTACTCTCTCCACCTTTCGATTTTTCACATTTTCTTTTTGTATTAAGATGCGGAAAATAAGATACTGTAAGCTAAAATGCACCAAGGCTTGCCCAATACGATGATTGTGGCAAATTTCTGGATGCTCATTTTGGTGACCCCTGTGAGATAGCAAAAGAAGTCATCAGGAAACAAAGGCAATACCATGCCAAGGAACAGCATGGCAGTATAAGAGTTGCTCTTGGCTGCCCAAGAAGACAGTCTCTCATAGCGGCTGCCTGGGAACATTTTAATCACAAGTTCCCTCCCATAAGTCCTGGCTAAGAGGAAGGCGATGATGGAGCCTACAGAAATGCCGATGTAATTGCACCAAAAGCCCCCAAACCAACCAAATAAAAGCGTGCCTACTACGCACCCTAAGAATCCCGGAAGCACAGGGAATACCACTTGCGCTGCCTGGATAGCTGTCAGGATAAAAGGCGCCATCCATCCAAATCCTGCAATATACTGTTGTAGGGTCTCTAAAGAATTAAATTTTCCATCCAGGTATGCTTTAAATAAGGAGACGATTAGGATTAAGCATACCATCAGTAAGATGGAGGATATCCATTTTTTCAATCTGCTTACTTGTGTTTCCATTATTTTGCATCACTTTCGAAATATTATTGTGGTTGTCTTTTATTTTCCGAACATTTCTTTCTTATTTTTGTCAATGGCAATCATTGCTCTGCCATAGGGCAAGCGCATGTTTGGGAAATCCACCTTCTTCCTGGTTTTGTTTTCTATGCATACGTATACTTTATCACATATTTGGAGAAAAAGCGAACTATTTTGTAAATGAAATAGAAAATATTAAGGAATTCTGAAAGGAATCTTAATAAATTAAAAAAGCCCATGGCGCTACAATCAGTAAAATGCCATGGGCTTTTTTATAAAGGGCTGCTTATCCTTTTAGCTTGAATTTTGCCACCAGTTCCTTTAATGTGGCGGCCTGCCCGGATAATTCCTCACTAGCGGCGGCGCTTTGCTGTGCCGTTGCCATATTGGTCTGGATGACATTGGAAATTTCCCCAATTCCGCGGGTAATCTCGGAGGCATTGGATGCTTGCTGTTTGGTGTATTCTGCAATGTTGTTGACCAAGTCGCTCATTCTATCTGCATGGATTGCTACGTCTGACATAGATCCTGCCGTGTCTTTCACTGCAGACACGCCCTCTTCCATTGCATTGATGGTCTCATTCAGGAGGATGGTGGTTTCCTGGGCTGCAGCGGTGGACTTTGCAGCCAGCGCCCGGACTTCATCGGCTACTACGGCAAATCCTTTGCCGGCTTCGCCAGCCCGGGCAGCCTCTACGGCCGCATTTAAGGCAAGGATATTCGTCTGGAAAGCGATATCTTCAATGGTCTTTACAATTTTATGTATTTCAGTAGATTTATCGCTGCTCCTTTGGATTACCTCCGTCAGGTTCTCCATTTTTTTGTTGCTGTCTAAGATACCGTCTTTTACATTTTCAGAAAGCTTTTTCGTCTCCTGTGCCCTTTGGGCAATTTTCTGCACGCTGTCAGAAACGGAGCTGATATGCTTTGCCAAGGTGTCTACTTCGGCTGCCTGCTCTGTGGAGCCTTGGGATAAGGTAACCGCCCCGCCGGAAACTTGTTCCGCTCCGGCTGACACTTCTTCTGAGGCGGAATGAATCTGCTTCATGGTGCCGTTTAATTCGATGGAAATCTCTTCCATGGATTCTTTGATTTTGGAAAATTCACCGGCGTATTCATTTTCCAAAGCAAAGGTTAAATCGCCAACGGACACCTCTTTCAGTTTTTCTGCGATCTCGTCAATATATTTCCTGTATTCCCGCAGCTGCAATGTCACTTGGTTAAAATCATCTGCCAGCACGCCCAGCTCATCCCTGGACCGATGGCGTATGCTCTGGTCTAGCTCCCCTTCTGCAATTCGGGTAGCCACGCGGCTCAGCTCTCTGACCGGCTTGCCGATAATGATTCGCACCTGGATGACTAACAGGAGAATCAATAAGGCTATGGCAACTGCAGCCACTGCGGATACGGCCTTGGTCAGGGTGTTCAGCTCTTTTAATACTTCTGATTTGGATACATAGGCTACTGCGGTCCAATCGCTGTCCGGGATGCCCTCAATTTGGAAATAAGTGTTCTCATAGAGGGAAAGCCCGATGTTCTTGTTCTTGATTTGTTCGTTGGCGTATTGGTACATGCCGTCGCTAAGCTCATTGAGTTTCTTTCCTGTAATTTCACTGTCCTGGTGCCCTATAATCGTATTAGTCCGATTATCCACCAGGAAGATGCCGCCGGTATCCTCAATCCGTATATTGCTTACAATATTGGAAATGGAATCCAGGTATACGTCTGCCGCCGCAACGCCCTGTGCCTTTCCCTTTTTGTTCCGAAGCATTCCAGATGCGCCTACGACATAGGACTGGCTGTCTTCGTCAAAATATACGTCGCCTAGGATGAAATCCTCAGATTCAATCCCATCTTGGTACCAGCTCTTAGACAGGGCGTCAAAATCTGGGCCTGGCACAAAGGAGGCATGGTAGAGGGAGCCGTCTTTTAATGCCACGTACAGGCCTGCCGGGTATGCGTCATTTTGGTCCACGGTATGCTTGATGTAGCTTTCCATTTCCGGGATATCCATATTTTCATATTCTATGGTATCCCGTTGGGATTCCAGCATGGTTAAGGTCTTGTTCATCCAAGCTTTTGTCTCTTGGACCGTCCGTTCTGTAGTGGTCTGCAAGATGTCTTCACTTTTCTGTAAAAGAGTCTCAGACATTTTGCTGTTGACCACAGCCAGCAGCACGGCTACAGCAGCCACGACGCTTACCACAATGGCGGCTACCATTTTTGCCGTAATGCTGGTGCCCCACCTTAAAACAGAAGGGGTTTTCTTGCGTGTCTCTTTCTTCGGTTTCATAAGGATTCCTTTCTTGTATAATATGTTGATAAGTGAAACTGATGTTTGTAACTGTCAAGGAATGGAATAGTTACAATTAACTTAATCATAGCAGGAAAAATATAGAAAAACAAGGGTAATTTCACTCTTACACTGGTAAGCTGTCACGCAGGCATAACACGCCCCAGCCCAGGGCAGGGTTTGGGTATTCCTTGAAAATGGGCAAGTGCTTGGCTCCGCGCAGCAGGTATGCCTTTAATTTTTCTCCAAAGAGGTATGGGTCGTTTCCTTCTACAATCCCAAATTGCATGAGAAGGGCTGCGCTGCCTGCCACAAAGGGCGTGGCCATGGATGTGCCGCTGCGGACGGCATACCCCCCGCCTGGAGCGGCAGAGCGGATATTGACGCCTGGGGCTGCCAGGTCTGGCTTTATTTGGTTGGTCTGGCGGGTATAGCCCCGCCCGGAAAATTCTGCAAGCTGGTTGTACCTTGCATCGTATGCCCCTACGGAAATGGCTTTTTCCGCAGTTGAGGGTATGGTAAGGGTCGTCTCTTCCATGGGGTTTAAGAAGCCGGTGCCTTGGTTCATCACGGCCTGCCCTGGCAGCCACAAGTCATAGTTTCCCTGGACAATCCTTTCCGGCACTAATATGATTTTCCATAGGCCATCATCTATATAAGAGTCTGCAGGGAGGAAATCAATGTAAATTTCCTGGTATAGGTTATAAGGGCTGGGTTCCCCATAGTAGACTAAAAGCTCTGTCTTTCCTATTCGGAACCTTTGGGGGCCTTGGATTTGCTGGAGGGGGCCGATTGAAACGCCAGAAGGGCCTGCAATCACAATGTCATATTGATCCACATAGGATTTCCAGATTTGAAGGCTTAGGGCTGCCTGGTAATTGCCAACGCCCAGTTCGATTTCCTGGCGTTGCCCGAAAGTCAGGACGCCGGAGGCGTGCCCCCTTGCGGAGCCTTCATTCCCTGTGCCAATGGAAATGCTGGTTTTCCAGTAATTGGAAATGTCGTTGATAAAGCTTTCTAAAAGGGCTGTCCCGCTATGGGAGCCATAGGTATTCCCAAAGCTGATGTTGACAGACATGGGCATGCGGTATTCCAATGATTTTTTTACTACGTAATCTAAGCCCCGCATGAGCTGCGTAGTCTTGGGAAACCCATTGGGCTCTTGGGTTCCAAGCTTTACGATGAACAAAGGGCTTTCGTACGCCACGCCGCGGTTTACCCCATTGGATGCGTTCCCATTTCCTGCCGCTATTCCGGCCACATGGGTGCCGTGCCCAGAGGTGTCCCGGCTTGGGACGATGCGAAAACGCTCTTGTTCGTCGGGCGCTTCCAGAGCGCGGTTTATTTCCTCTGCGGTAAATTCCCGGTCAAGGGTCTCGTCATACAATGCTAAAATCCGGGTGCTTCCATCTTGGTTCCGAAAATCTGGATGGCTGTAATCTATGCCGGAGTCTAGGATGGCGACAATCACGCCCTTTCCTGTTAAATTGTATTGTGCGCCTTGCAAGGGCGTGATGCAGGAAGATTTAATGCCTTCCCGTACGGCGAAATACAGCCGTTTGGGCTTTTCTACGTATTCTACTTCCGGCGCATTTGAGACTTGGCTCATGGCGTTTTCCGGCACATAGAGGATGGCGTATTCGTTCATCAGCTCTATCACTTGGATTTGCGGGTTTTCTTCTGCCAGGCGCATGATGTTCCCGGAATATTTTACAATCAGCTCCCAGCGGTTTTCTGCCGGCTCATAGCCTACGCCGAGCTGCAGGGATTTCTCCCGTTCCTGGGGCGTGGCGTCCAAGGCCAGGTTCAGTAAGTTTTCGAATTTTTCACTGTTTTCTGCCATAGTCCCTCCTTTTTCCTGTGGGCGATGGTTCGGAAATTGAGTTTGCTTTTTTTATATTATTATGTTTTTTGGAAGATATGACTTTAAAGGTTAAAGTATATAATTTCTGTCTATGCATTGAGCAATCAGGATGCAATTCAAATTTTTTTAATATTCGCTGTACAGAATCTGAAATTTATCGTATAATAGAGCCAGAATCTTTCAATATTTGAAAATTTTAAGGTATGGATAAAGGGAGAATATGGGTAAGAACATAAGAAGGCCTATCAAAGGCATAAGAATTAAGAATGCAAATTTTGCTATGATTTTCGTATCCTGCGTTTTGTATGTCCTGCTGATTACAGCGACAATCCGGGCCACGAACAGATACCATGACGTACAGAAGGCGATGGATACCTATGTAGCTTGCGAGCATTGCGACACGCTCTTGACTACGGGCTCTGCTTACCTGACGGAGCAGGCGCGCCTTTATGTAGTGACGGCAAAGAAGCAATATATGGAAAATTATTTTACGGAGGTCCATGTCACCCAGAGGCGGGAAAGCGCAGTAGAGGAACTGGAAGCCTATTATCATAACGATGAAATTTATGAGGCCCTCCTAAATGCCCTTAAAGATTCCAATGAATTGATGGTGCGGGAGATTTATGCCATGAAGATGGTGGCTTTTGCGGCAGGGGAGGATATGGATGGCTTGCCGGATGAAGTGAGAAATGCTCAGCTGACGGAAGAAGATATGGCTCTTGGCCAGGACGCCATGATGGAAAAGGCGGAAGATATGGTCTTTGGCAACGAATACCAGAATGCCAAGGAAGGGATTGCAGGCCATGTGGATCGGTTTATGGACAGCATCCAGGAAGCCACCAACCAGGGGATGGTGGAAAGCGCCCGCAAGCTGGAGAGGACCATGTCCCAGCAGAGGGTTTTGGTTAGCATTTTGTTTATAGAGAGCATCATTACTTTCATCATGATTATTCTGCTGATTGTCAAGCCGCTGCAGGTTTATGTGAAGTGCATTCGGGAAGACAAGATGATGGAAATTACCGGCTCCTATGAGTTTAAATACTTGGCCTTGACTTATAATGACATTTATGAAGTGAATGCCACCAATGAAGCGATGCTGCGCTATCAGGCAGAGCATGACCCGCTGACCGGCATTATAAACAGGGGCGCTTTTGACCAGCTGAAGAAAATCTTCCATGCAAAATCCAAGTCTTTGGGGCTTTTGATAATTGATGTTGATAAATTCAAGCTGGTGAACGATGGCTATGGACATGAGATGGGGGACAAGGTGCTTAAGAGGGTGGCCAAGATGTTGGAGGACAGCTTCCGCGCCACGGATTACCCTGCCCGGATAGGCGGGGATGAATTTGCCGTCCTTTTGACTAATGTGACAGAAGACCAGAAAGATATAATCCAGGATAAAATCACCCATATCAATGATAAGCTTCTGCACCCTTCAAAGGGGATGCCCAGAGTATCCTTGAGCGTGGGAGGCGCATTTTCAAACGAGGGGTTCACAGATGATTTATATCGGAAGGCAGACTTGGCGCTTTATGACGTCAAAGAGCATGGGCGCTGCGGCTGCAGGTTTTATGATGAGAGCCATGAATACCATGGGAGGCATGGGGAGAGTGAAAATGCGGAGAAAAAATAAGGGAAACAATGGATACTTTCCCAATAAGATAAAGAAGGCTGCGGCAAATATCAAAATGCCGCAGCCTTTACTTGTACCTTGCAATCTTAGAAGAAATTGTTGTAATAGTTACCATAGGAATAATTGTAATTGTACGCCCCATTTTTGCCGTAAGTATTGGATTTGCTGGCTTCGTTCTGGGCATAGTAGTCAATCATGGAAGCTTTTGCGGATACGGAATATCCATAGGAGCCTGCCCCATTGAATAAGCCTTTGACTGTGTCCATGTCAGCCTTTAAGAAGGCTTCCTTGTCAATGCTTAAGCTGTCGTCTTCATTGATGGTGATGCCAATCTTGCCCAAAGTCTTCTCTTGGCGGTCTGTCAAGCTGGTTAATTGGCTCATGTTCCGATCAATGGACTTGGTGTTGGTATCCTCTGTGTTCACTACCAAATTGTTGTAGCTCTTTACGAAATCATTGACTTTTTTATAAATGGCTTCTGTGTCGTAGCCTTTCTTCACAGTTCCGTCTTCCTGCTTGATGTCCACTTTCTGGAAGGCGCTCTTGGTGCCCCTTGCCAGCAAAGCATCGGCGCTTTCCTTTAAATCTTCGGCGCTGTTCTCAATCCTGCTGAGCTTCTTCGTAGAGTCCTTCGCAATGGAAGTGGATGTGGGGGACTGTACGGATTTGGAAGCGCTGGAATTGTTATCCGTGCTGTAATAAGCCTTTAGCAGCTTGTAGTAAGCTCCGCTCCGAATGGTGGCATAATCGGAGAGGATATTTCCCATGCCGCCGGAATTGGAGCCTAAGCTTGAAAATAATGTGTTGATTGAATTGGAAGTATTAAATCCAAAATATGACATATCCATCACTCCTTTGAATATTAGCGGATAGCTTTTATTTTTGCGTGAAACTTGGTCCTTATATCTGATAGGTGGAAGATGATACCTTATATGGCATATATCGGTATCTTCCTTACTATCCTTTAGAAGTGCGGCTTAAAAAACTGGCATTATGGCTCTTCAAAGAGAGGCGTAGAGAAATACCGCTCTGCAGTATCTGGGAGTATGGTGACGACGGTTTTGCCTTTCCCAAGTTTTTTTGCCAGCTTCAATGCGGCCGCCACATTGGTGCCGCTGGAAATCCCGCACAGGATGCCTTCTTCTGTGGCCAGCCTCTTAGAGGTGGACAGGGCTTCATCGTCTGTGATAATGCAGACATCGTCATATATTTGCTGGTTGAGGATAGCTGGGATTAATCCGTCCCCTATCCCCATCTGCAGGTGCGTGCCGATGGATCCGCCGGAAAGGATGGCGGCATGCTCTGGCTCTACAGCCCAGATTTCTATGTCTGGGTTCTTGGCTTTGATGGTCTCCCCAACCCCTGTAATCGTGCCGCCGGTGCCGATGCCGGAGCAGAAGCCATGGATGGGGCAGTCTGCCTGAGCCAAGATTTCAAGTCCGGTCTGGGAACGGTGGACCGCTGGGTTAGCCGGGTTCTCAAACTGCTGGGGCACAAAGACCCTGGGGTCTTCCTTTGCCATGGAAAGGGCAGTCTGAAGGCATTCCTCAATGCAGGCGCCGATATTCCCTGCGTCATGGATAAGGATAACTTCTGCGCCGTACTGATTGACAAGCTTGCGCCGCTCTTCGCTGACGGAATCCGGCATAATGATTTTCGTCTGGTAGCCGCGGACAGCCCCTACCAATGCCAGGCCAATGCCCTGGTTGCCGCTGGTGGGCTCCACAATGATGGTATCCTCCCGGATAAGCCCCTGCTCCTCGGCGGCCAGGATCATGTTGTAGGCTGTCCGAGTCTTGATGGAGCCGCCTACATTGAGCCCTTCAAATTTTACCAGTACCTGGGCGGCCTCCGGGTCTGCCATGCGGTTTAAGCGAATTAAGGGGGTGTTGCCCATGGCTGCTAATATATTATCATAAATCATGGTTTGCTTCCTCATAAGCTGCCCGGCATGCCTTGGCCAGCTGATCTCCGCAAGAGGTGGGCCTTCCGTTGCAGGAAATGCCGCCAATCTTCTCTTCTACCTGCTCTATGGTCAAGCCTTCCACTAATTTTGGGATGGCTTGGAGGTTGCCGTTGCAGCCGCCGGTGAATTTGACATATTTTACGACATTGCCCTCTAGCTCCACTTCTATCAATTTTGAACATGTGCCTTTGGTGTGGTATAAATAACTCATAAGAATCCGTCCTTTCTTGGATTATGGAATGTGGCCTTTGGAGAACAGTATACCATATCGAAAGCCATGGGAGAATATGCCAGGGCAGATTTCATAAAAAATTCATAATTCGTTCATGACATTAAGTATTGTCTAGAAAAACAGAAAGTGATACAATGTAAGAAGTTGTCTGCAAAGATGATGGAAATTGTAGCTGCCGCTATGCCATCGAAAATTCACTTTGCAGATGAACAAATATCCTGCGTGGTTTTGACAAATATCAGTGCTAGTGGTTCGAAAGCCGCAAATAGTGAAAAATAATCAATAAATAGGAGCAAAAAAATGGGTATTGTAGATAAGATTTTTGGCACACATAGTGAACGGGAGTTAAAGAGGGTCAAGCCGATTGTAGACAAAATTGAGTCTTACCGCCCATCTATGATGGAATTGTCTGATGAGGATTTGAAGGGGAAGACAAAGGAATTTAAGAAACGCCTGCAGGATGGGCAGACCTTGGACCAAATCCTTCCGGAGGCATATGCGGCTGTGCGCGAGGCGGCCAGGAGGTCACTTGGCATGGAGCATTACCGGGTGCAGCTGATTGGCGGCGTAATTTTGCATCAGGGGCGCATTGCGGAAATGAAGACTGGCGAGGGAAAGACGCTGGTGTCTACCCTGCCTGCTTACCTGAATGCGTTGGAAGGCAAGGGCGTCCATATCGTGACGGTCAATGACTACTTGGCAAACCGCGATGCCGAGTGGATGGGGAAAGTCCATGAATTCCTGGGGCTGACAGTCGGCGTGGTCCTGAACTCCATGGATAATGACGAGAGGCGAAAAGCCTATGGCTGTGACATTACGTATGTGACCAATAATGAGCTGGGCTTTGACTATTTGCGCGACAATATGGTGATTTATAAGGAACAATTGGTGCAGAGGGATTTGCACTATGCCATTATTGACGAGGTGGACTCCGTGCTGATTGACGAGGCCAGGACGCCTTTGATTATTTCTGGACAGAGCGGCAAATCCACCAGCTTGTACGAAGCCTGCGATATTTTGGCTAGGCAGATGGTGCGCGGCGAGGACATGCCGGAATTTTCCAAGATGGATGCCATTATGGGCGTGGTGCAGGAGGAGACCGGCGACTTTATCGTCAATGAAAAGGACAAGGTGGTGAACCTTACTGCAGACGGCGTGAAGAAAGTGGAGAAATTTTTCCATATTGAGAATCTGGCAGATGCGGACAACCTGGAAATCCAGCACAATATCATCCTTGCCCTGCGGGCTCACAACCTGATGTTCCGCGACCAGGATTACGTGGTGCAGGATGAGAAGGTGCTGATTGTAGATGAATTTACCGGTCGTATCATGCCGGGGCGGCGCTATTCTGACGGCCTCCACCAGGCAATTGAGGCCAAGGAGCATGTAAAGGTAAAGCGGGAGAGCAAGACGCTGGCTACGATTACTTTTCAGAATTTCTTCAATAAATACACCAAGAAGGCCGGCATGACCGGTACCGCATTGACGGAGGAGAAGGAATTTCGGGATATTTACGGCATGGACGTCATTGAGATTCCCACCAATAAGCCTGTTATCCGCAAGGACTTGCAGGATGCGGTCTATAAGACGAAGAAGGAAAAATTCCGGGCAGTGGTGGAGGAAATCAAAAAATCCAATGAGAAAGGGCAGCCTGTTCTGGTGGGCACGATTACCATTGAGACGTCGGAATTGCTCAGTGGAATGTTAAAGCGCAACGGCATCCAGCATAAGGTATTGAACGCCAAATTCCATGAGCTGGAGGCGGAAATCGTGGCAGAGGCCGGGCAGCATGGGGCGGTTACCATTGCCACGAACATGGCAGGCCGCGGCACGGATATTAAATTGGATGAGGATGCCAAGGCGGCCGGAGGCCTTAAGATTATCGGCACAGAGCGCCATGAGGCAAGGCGTATTGATAACCAGCTCCGAGGACGTTCCGGACGTCAGGGGGATCCGGGTGAATCCCAGTTTTTCATTTCTTTAGAGGATGACTTGATGCGCCTGTTTGGGTCTGAGAAGCTGATGGGGATGTTCAATACATTAGGCGTGCCGGAAAATGAGCAGATACAGCATAAGATGCTGACAAATGCCATTGAGAAGGCCCAGATGAAGATAGAGAGCAACAACTTTGGAATCCGTAAGAACCTGCTGGAATATGACCAGGTGATGAATGAGCAGAGGGAGATTATCTATGCGGAGCGCCGCCGGGTGTTGGATGGCGAGAGCATGCGGGACGTGATTTACAAGATGATTACGGATCGGGTGGAAAATACGGTGGACACTTGCATTTCTGCAGACCAGGACAGCGAAGAATGGGATTTGAATGAGCTGAACCAACTGCTGCTGCCGATTATCCCCTTAGAGCAGGTGACGCCAGAGGATGTAAAAGGCATCCATGCAAATGAGCTGAAGCATAAGCTGAAGGAGCAGGCTGTCAAGAAATATGAGATGAAGGAAGCAGAATTCCCAGAGCCGGAAGCTGTCCGGGAATTGGAGCGGGTGGTTCTTCTGAAGGCCATTGACCGGAAGTGGATGAACCACATTGACGACATGGATCAGCTCCGCCAAGGCATTGGGCTGCAGGCTTATGGCCAGCGGGATCCGCTTGTGGAGTATAAGATGAGCGGCTATGACATGTTTGACAACATGATTGCCAATATCCAAGAGGATACGGTACGCCTGCTGTTCCATGTGAAGATTGAGCAGAAGGTAGAGAGGGAACAGGTGGCTAAGGTCACTGGGACTAACAGGGATGAGTCCCTGCAGAAAGGGCCGAAAAAGCGGGAATCCGCCAAGATTTACCCGAACGATCCCTGCCCCTGCGGCAGCGGCAAAAAGTATAAGCAGTGCTGTGGGAGGAAATAGGAATTATTTTTTGGCATGGCCATACGCCGCTTGGCTGCTTGCAGCCAGGCGGCGTATGGTTTGCTGTTTAAAAATTCCTTATCCATTTTTTTTGGAAGCCTTTGCGCTGAGGCTTTTGTAAAATTTTGCTTGTTCTATTAGAAGTTCTTGGCGTTCAGAGTTCAAGGAACGATAAAGATGTATCAGCGCCCCTTCTGCGGGATTTAAGGTCGACGGCACAGGCTTTTTCTCTTGGGATAGGCCTAGCAGGTAATCTGTAGACACATCAAAGTAGCGGGCAATCCTTGCCAGCGTGCAAAAGTCTGGCTCTCGGCAGCTGTTAATATATCCATTTAAAGTCGTTGGTGCAATATGAAGCTCTAAAGACAGTTGTTTTTGCGTGACGCAATATTCTTCAATCAGATTTTCCAGCCGGATGCTAAAATCCATATAGGCACCTCCCCATAAGATAAAATCTAACTCTAACATCTTAATCGATACATGCCTATTCAGAAGAAATAATACGCAAATTGAGGTTTTTGATATGAGATTTAGGTACTTCCATGCTTTTTGGAAGTAGTTAAAAAATCCAAACCATCATGGCGGTAAATGTGCGCCTGTTTGATTAAATACTCTTGTTCCTTTGGCATAAGCTCACGGTATATCCCCAGCAGCTCTTCTTCCTTGTCATCAAAGCATTCGCCATGGTTATAAGGGTTGCGTATATTGGTCACTCCTAAAATGTAGTCCGTTGATACATTAAAATATTTGGAAATTTTAATCAGTGTGTCATAGTCTGGCTCCCGGTTTTTCCTCAAATATCCATTTAAGGTGGATGGCGCAATATGGAGTTCTGTGGATAATTTCCTCTGGGTAAGGTTGTGTTCTTCTAATAGATTTTCCAATCTGTTTGAGAATTTCATATAAATGTTCCTCTTTAGTGTGTGATAATTATATTTTACGAAATATTATCTGGAAAATAATGGAAATAGGCAAAACTCAAATGCAATTCACAAATTTGAACATTTAAAGCATGAAATATTCCCCTAAAATCACCTTTTATAAGCGAATGTTAAGAGTGAAGGACTGCAATAGGCTTGTTTATAACTATAAAAGGCTTTATTTGTCAGATTGGAAGGGGCAGCAAAAGGCAGTAACCTGCTGCCAAAAAGAGCAAAAAGCTACTGCCATCCCCCGTCCAGGGCGATGATTTGCCCCGTCAGGTAGGAGGGGGCTTCTGTAATGGAAAAGGCCAGCTTTGCAACCTCTTCTGGTGCGCCGAACCTGCCGGCTGGGATTTCCGCCTCCAACTGGCGCCGCTCTTCTGGGGCAAGGAATTGGTTCATTTGGGTGTCGATGGCTCCACAGGCAATGGCATTGACGGAAATATGGCTGGGCGCCAGTTCCTTTGCCAGCGCCTTGGTGAAAGCGTTGACGCCGCCTTTGGAGGCAGAATAGGCCACCTCGCAGGAGGCGCCCACATTCCCCCAGACGGATGAGACGTTCAGGATGGCGCCGGACTGGCGGCGCAGCATGTAGGGGATGGCCTGTTTGCAGCAGCAGAACAAGGAGGTCAGGTTTACTTGGATCACTTGGTTCCATTCTTCCAGGCTCATGTCTGTGAGCGTGCCGATTTTGGATATTCCGGCGTTGTTCACCAGCACGTCAATGCCGCCAAATGTATTTTCTATGGCGTGGAAGGCTTCTATTGTAAAATCTTCTCTGCTGATATCGCCCACCAAGGGAAGACAGGGGATATGGTATGTTTCGGCAAGGATGCGGGATAAGGCCAGGAGGGAATCCCCGGAATTTTTACAATTAATGGCGATGGCGTACCCATGCCTTGCGTATTCTTCTGCAATGGCGCTCCCTATCCCTCGGGAAGCGCCTGTGATAAAGGCAATTTTCGGCTTCATAAGGCTTCCTTTCTTTTGGCAAAAAATGATAGGGAACACCAGCTTCCGTGGTATTATTTAACTGGAAAAATAACAAAACCAAAGAAAGAGGCGTCCCTTATGAAACATAGTATACCGTATTTTTTCGAAAATGGAATCCCCAAACTGGAAAAAGACTAGAGGAAGCCTGTCTATCAGAATCCAAAGGCAAAGTTACGCTATCATTGCGCCCTGGAAGGCTTGTATTTGCGTGGTTGATGTGATATAATGACCACGAAGCGGAAATGATAGCAAAAAATAAACAGTAAAGGGGTTGGATTGTATGCGTATTATAATTAGCGGCAAGAATATTGACATAAGCGATGGCTTAAGGCAGGCAGTAGAGGAGAAGCTGTCAAAGCTGGAAAGGTATTTTACGCCGGAGACGGATATTATGGTTACCTTAAGCGTCGAGAAGGAGCGCCAGAAAATTGAGGTGACCATTCCTGTGAAGGGGAATATCATCCGTTCTGAGCAAGTCAGCAACGACATGTACGTTTCCATTGATTTGGTAGAGGAAGTCATTGAGCGGCAGTTAAAGAAATATAAGAATAAGATTATTGAAAAAAAGCAGTCGGCTGCAAATTTCCAGAAGGAATTTATCGAGAAGGAGATGGAGGACGACGAGGACGTGAAGATTATCCGCACCAAGCGGTTTGGGATGAAGCCCATGTACCCGGAGGACGCCTGCGTGCAGATGGAATTGTTGGGGCATAATTTCTTTGTGTTCCAGAATGCGGAGACAGAGGAAGTGAACGTAGTGTATAAGAGGAAGGGGAATACGTATGGCCTGATTGAGCCTGAATTTTAGGA
Organism: uncultured Eubacterium sp.; assembly: GCA_948472595.1. GTDB lineage: Bacteria > Bacillota > Clostridia > Lachnospirales > Lachnospiraceae > Petralouisia. The sequence continues at coordinate 6,263 of CAOKUK010000001.1, read as the reverse complement.
AGGGCAATACGGCAGGCAAGGGTTCCTGGCTTCGCTAGGCGGATAGCCCAGGGAACCGCAAGGCTCGTTTGGATGCTTAGGATTTGTAGGAAGACCTGGGCTGTTCGGCGGGCTGGGCGGCTCCCTGGGTTTTATGATAGGAGTAATAATTGTATTTTGGGAGAAAATATAGTAGAATGGGTGAAAGGGGGAACTGGAATGGAAGGCATATTTTGGCTGGCAGTCATCCTTGTCATGTCTATCATTGAGATTGCCACCTTAGGGCTTACCACGATTTGGTTTGCAGGAGGTGCGTTGGTGGCCTTTTTGGCTTACTTGTTGGGTGCAGGCCTGGCAGTGCAGGCGCTGCTGTTTGTAGTGGTGTCGGTGGTTCTGTTGGCGGCTACCAGGCCGCTGGCCGTGAAATTTTTCAATAAGGACAGGGAAAAGACGAATGCGGAGAGCCTGATAGGGAAGCAAGCCGTGGTGCTGGAGGGGGTAGACAACTTAAAGGCTCAGGGCTTAGTGTGCGTCAACGGGCAGGAGTGGACGGCGAGGGCAGTGGACGGCATTGCCATCCCCAAGGGAGCCCAGGTGGAGATTGTGGACATCAGCGGCGTGAAGCTTTTGGTAAAGGAAAAGAAAGATTTATTGCAATGATTCAGGAAACGGAGGGATGGAAGGATGGAATATATGGGATTATTGTTTCTCCTGTTATTGGCTGTTTTTATTTTAATTTTGCTGGCGTCCTGCGTGAAAATCGTGCCCCAGGCGCATGCTCTTGTGATTGAGCGTTTGGGCGGCTATCAGGGCACTTGGGGCGTGGGGCTGCATTTTAAGGTGCCCTTTATCGACCGGGTGGCCAGGCGGGTGCTCCTCAAGGAGCAGGTGGTGGATTTTGCGCCCCAGCCAGTGATTACCAAAGACAATGTGACCATGCGGATTGACACGGTGGTCTATTTCCAGATTACGGACCCCAAGCTTTTTGCCTATGGGGTGGAAAACCCGATTATGGCCATTGAGAATTTGACGGCCACGACCTTGCGCAATATTATCGGCGATTTGGAATTGGATGAGACTTTGACCTCCCGGGAGCTGATTAACACGAAGATGCGGGCTTCCTTGGACGTTGCCACAGACCCTTGGGGCATTAAGGTCAACCGGGTGGAGCTGAAGAATATCATTCCGCCTCAGCAGATTCAAGACGCTATGGAGAAGCAGGCCAAAGCGGAGCGGGAGCGCCGCGCAGCCGTCACCCAGGCGGAAGGGGAGAAGACGGCGACGGTTCTGGTGGCAGAGGGGAAGAAGGAGTCGGCCATCCTGGATGCAGAGGCAGAGAAACAGGCTGCCATCTTGCGGGCGGAGGCGAAGAAAGAAGCCACTATGCGGGAGGCAGAGGGGCAGGCGGAAGCCATCTTAAGGATCCAAAGGGCAAATGCAGACGGACTGCGGTTCTTAAAGGAAGCGGCGCCGGACAGCGCCGTGCTGCAGTTAAAGAGCTTAGAGGCCTTTATGAAAGCCGCAGACGGCAAGGCCACGAAGATTATCATCCCTTCGGAAATCCAGGGGCTGGCGGGCGCAGTGAAATCTATTACAGAGGTGGCGAAGGAGGGATGACCCCTTTGCCGCCTTGCTGGTACATGAGAACAAACTATTATTGGAGGAAACCATGAATTTAAAAGGGCGAAGCTTTTTAAAGCTGAAGGATTTCACGCCAGAGGAAATCCGGTATTTCATTGAGTTATCTGCAGATTTGAAGGCAAAGAAAAAGAAGGGCGCTGCCCATGACGTGCTAAAGGGCAAGAACATTGCGCTGATTTTTGAGAAGACGAGCACTAGGACCCGCTGCTCCTTTGAGGTGGCGGCTCACGATTTGGGGATGCATGTTACATACTTAGACCCTTCCGGTTCCCAAATCGGCAAGAAAGAAAGCATTGCCGACACAGCCCGGGTTCTGGGCAGGATGTATGACGGCATTGAGTATCGGGGATATGGCCAGGAAATCGTGGAGGAATTGGCGAAATATGCGGGCGTGCCCGTTTGGAATGGCCTGACGAATGAATTCCACCCCACCCAAATGATTGCCGACATGCTGACCGTGCAGGAAAAGCTTGGGCGCTTAGAGGGCGTAAAATTCGTCTATATGGGGGATGCCCGCTATAATATGGGCAATTCATTGATGGTGGCTTGTGCAAAGCTGGGCATGAACTTTGTGGCATGCACCAACCCAAATTATTTCCCAGATTCCTCTTTGGTGGAGTACTGCATGGAGGTAGCCAAAGAGACAGGCGCATCCATTACCCTGACGGAAGACGTGCAGGAAGCCGCCAGGGATGCGGACGTGATTTACACAGATGTGTGGGTGTCCATGGGCGAGCCAGACGAAGTGTGGGAAAGCCGCATCAAAGAGCTGATGCCTTACCAGGTCAATCGGGAGGTAATGGGCTATGCCAAGGATACTGCGATTTTCATGCACTGCCTGCCTGCTTTCCATGATTTGGATACGGCCATTGGACGGCAGATCCATGAGAAATTTGGCTTGACCGAAATGGAAGTGACAGACGAGGTGTTTGAAAGCAGCCAGTCTGTCGTATTTGACGAGGCGGAGAACCGCATGCACAGCATTAAGGCCATTATGTACGCCACTTTGTAAGGCTGGGTGGAGAGGTAAGATGAAGACAAAGATATTGGGAATCTTGCGCCAAGAAGGCGGCGGGGAATTCATTTCCGGCCAGGAACTCTGCAAATGCCTTGGCGTGTCCAGGACTGCTGTCTGGAAAGCCATAAATCAGCTGAAAGATGCAGGGTATCAGATAGAAGCGGTGCAGAATAAGGGCTACCGCCTGCTGTCTGTCCCTGATATTCTTTCAAAGAGCGAGATAGAAAGCCGCCTGCAAGCCAAATGGGTGGGCCGCCCTATCTATTATTACGATGAGGTGGATTCCACCAATAACGAGGCAAAGCGGATGGCGGAAAAATCCCCCGGCGCTGGGGGGCATGGCGCAGTGATTGTAGCAGAGGCGCAGAACGCCGGCCGGGGCAGGCGAGGCCGGGGTTGGGAGTCGCCCAAGGGGGACGGCATTTTCTTTACCGTCCTGCTAAAGCCAGACATGGATCCGGCAAACGCTCCTATGCTGACCTTGGTCATGGCTCTTGCGGCGGCAAAAGGCATTGGGAAATCCACAGGCCTTCCGGCAGCCATTAAGTGGCCCAACGATATTGTGGTAAATGGGAAAAAGGCAGTGGGCATCTTAACGGAAATGAGCGCACAGGTTGATTACGTCAACCACATCGTGATAGGAGCCGGAATCAATGTGCACCAAGGCTCTTTCCCAGAGAAATTGGCTTCTAAGGCGACTTCGCTGGATATGGAGCTTGGCCGGCAGGAGCCGGTTTTGCGCGCTGCGCTGCTGGCGTCTGTGCTGGAGGAATTTGAGAGGTATTATGAAGCTTTTATGGAGAGGCAGGATTTAGCTTCCCTTATGGCGGAGTATAATTCCCTCTTGGTAAACTGCGGCAGGCAAGTGCGGGTTTTAGATCCCTTAGGGGAATTTGAAGGGAAAGCCCTTGGCATTAATGAGAGGGGCGCCTTGTTGGTTGGGCGAGAAGGCGGGACAGTAGAGGTGTCTTCTGGCGAAGTGTCTGTAAGGGGGATTTATGGGTATGTATGATGAGGTATTTGGAGAGGTGACTCTGTGCGCTGCCAGCGCATATACCCGGAAATTTTATTTGAATGAATCATTCTGTGCGCTGCCGGCTCATATTAAGGATGAGCTGAAGATTATGTGCGTGCTGTTTACGGAAGACGTAGGGGGAATGCTGGCTTTGTTCTTCGATGAAGAGGGGAGCCTGCAGTTTCGGACAGAGGCGGATGAGGGGGACTTGCTCTATGACGATATTGGAAGCGTGCTGAAAATTAAGCAGCTCCAGCGGGAAAAGCAGGATTTGCTGGAAGCTCTGGAGCTATACTATAAGGTATTGGGAGGATAAGGCAATGTTATTAGTTGTGGATGTTGGGAATACCAACATTACATTCGGCGTGTTTGATGGGGAGAGCTTAGAGGGGACCTTTCGGATGACCACCAAGCTGCAGCGTACCTCAGATGAATATGGCATCAGCGTCCGGGACCTTTTGACCCACAACCATATAGATCCCATGGGGATTCAGGATGTGATTATCGCTTCCGTGGTGCCGAATGTGATGCATTCGCTGTTGAGCTCGTTTATTAAATATTTTGGCATCCATCCTGTGGTCGTGGAGCCTGGGATTAAGACGGGCATCCACATCGCCACAGAAAACCCCCGCCAGGTGGGGGCAGACCGTATTGTGGATGCGGCTGCTGCCTATGAGCTTTATGGGGGCCCTGTTTTTGTCATTGATTTTGGGACTGGCACCACTTATGACCTGGTAGATGAGACGGGGGCATTTGTGTCAGGGGTCACTGCGCCTGGCATCCGCACTTCTGCCAAGGCGCTTTGGGAAGATGCTGCAAGGCTTCCGGAAATTGAGATTAAGAAGCCGGGGAGCATCTTGGCTCGGGAGACCATCAGCAGCATGCAGGCTGGGCTGATATATGGGCAGATTGGCCAGACGGAGTACATTATCCGCCAGACAAAGAAGGAGACAGGTTACGAGAACTTGAAGGTAGTGGCCACGGGGGGCCTTGGCATTATTATTGCAGATGAGGTGAAGTCCATTGATATTTATGACCCTACCTTGACGCTTCAGGGTCTGCGCCTGATTTACAATAAGCAAAACCGGGAGAGGCCGTCTGGCGCTCAGCCTTAAGTGGGTGCGCTGCCTGCAGGAATGAAATGGAGATTGTATCAGAAAGATGGAACAATTAAAAATCGGGAATGTGACACTGGAAAATAATTTAGTGCTTGCGCCAATGGCAGGGGTATGTGACCTGCCATTCCGTATGTTATGCAAGGAACAGGGCGCAGGCCTCATTTGCATGGAGATGGTGAGCGCAAAGGGGATTTATTACCGCAATAAGAATACGGAGGCCTTGCTGGCCACGCATCCAAAGGAACGACCTGTCTCCTTGCAGCTCTTTGGCGCAGATCCCTATATAATGGGCGAGATGGCAAAGGAGATAGAAGACCGCCCCTTTGATATTTTGGACATCAATATGGGCTGCCCTGTGCCCAAGGTGGTGAACAATGGGGAAGGCTCCGCTCTGATGAAGGACCCAAAACTGGCATATGAGATTGTCCTGGCAGTCGCAAAGGCCATAAAAAAGCCTGTGACCGTTAAAATACGCAAGGGATTTGATGAGGCGCATGTGAATGCCGTGGAGGTTGCAAAAGCTGCGGAAGCCGCAGGCGCCGCCGCCATAGCGGTTCATGGCAGGAGCAGGGAGCAATACTATTCTGGGAAGGCAGATTGGGATATCATACGGCAAGTTAAAGAAAGTGTGTCCATCCCCGTGATTGGGAACGGGGACATCCAAACGGCGGAAGATATCATCCGCAGGAAGGAAGAGACAGGCTGCGATGGTTTTATGATAGGGCGGGCGGCGCAAGGGAACCCATGGATTTTCAGCCAAATACTGCGCTATTTGGAAACAGGGGAGCAAATTCCTAAGCCACCCTTAGAGGAGGTGGAGCAGATGCTGCTTCGGCATGCCAGGGAGCAGGTTGCATGGAAAGGGGAGCTGGCTGGAATCCGGGAAATGCGCAAGCATGCCGCCTGGTACACCAGCGGCTATAAAAATTCAGCTAAGCTGCGCAGGAGGATTAATGAGGTGGAGACTTATCGGCAGCTGGAGGAGCTTTTTTCCTGATAGCCCTGCGCTTCTATCCTTGACGCTGTTGCCGCTATGCCTGCGTTCGAAAAGCAGCGTTTTTGGAAAATTATGCTGGGAGGCAGAAGCGGTTGTCAATGCACTGGAATCGTAACATAAAACATGCGGTAGAGGCATATATTACACCGAAAGGCGAGGAAGGATGCATACATACATGCATGTTAGGGGGTGGAAGGATTCGAAAAGCAGCATATCGGGCCAAGGCGCTTATTTACCAGTTGAGGAAGAAGATTCTCTCAAGATTGCGGGGGAAGGAGCAGTTTTCGGATGCGCTAGAAGAGCCTGCCCAAGGGAATCCCTATCTGCCGAAATTGAGGGCTATCTTAGAGCAGGTGTTGACGGCGCATGGCATGGGATACCAGGGCTTCAAGCCCCTTTTGGTTGATACAGACAGGCAGCCGGAATCCCTTTTGGATGAGGATGAGGTGGAGGTTGTGCTGGTGGGCCGCGGGGAAGACATCCTGGAGGCCCTCA